>NZ_AJZM02000018.1:25409-61330 GCF_000272405.2 Vibrio tasmaniensis 1F-187 | reverse complement strand
AGACCTTGGTATCGACTCAATCAAACGTGTTGAGATTCTTGGTACGGTTCAAGATGAACTGCCTACTCTTCCAGAGCTAAACCCTGAAGACTTAGCTGAGTGTCGTACTCTTGGCGAAATTGTTGACTACATGAACAGTAAACTTCCAGCTTCTGCTCCTGTGTCTTCACAAGCACCAGTAGTTACTCCGGCAACAGCTAGCAATGGACTAGATGCGGCTGTCGTTCAGAAAACCATGTTAGAAGTAGTCGCAGAGAAAACGGGCTACCCGACTGAAATGCTAGACCTAGCAATGGATATGGAAGCTGACCTTGGTATCGACTCAATCAAGCGAGTTGAAATCCTAGGTACGGTACAAGACGAACTACCGACTCTTCCAGAGCTAAACCCTGAAGACCTCGCAGAGTGTCGCACTCTAGGCGAGATAGTTGCTTACATGAATACTAAAAGCATGAACAGTAAGCTTCCGGTGTCTGCTCCAGTAGCAACTCAAGCATCTGCACCAGTACAAGCAGTATCAAACGGTTTAAACGCAGAACAAGTTCAAAGCACAATGTTGAGCGTAGTCGCGGATAAAACGGGCTACCCAACAGAGATGCTAGACCTAGCAATGGACATGGAAGCAGACCTTGGTATCGACTCAATCAAACGTGTTGAGATCCTTGGAACGGTTCAAGACCAGCTGCCAACATTGCCAGAGCTGAACCCTGAAGATCTAGCTGAGTGTCGTACTCTTGGCGAAATCGTTGACTACATGAACAGCAAACTAGGCGCTAATGAAGCTCCTAACGCAGCAACTGCGACAGTAGCAGCTACAGCCGCTGTAGAAAGCGCAAGCAACGACCTAAACCCTGCTCATGTTCAATCAACCATGATGGAAGTGGTTGCCGATAAAACTGGCTACCCAGCAGAAATGCTCGACCTAGCGATGGACATGGAAGCAGACCTTGGTATCGACTCAATCAAACGTGTTGAGATTCTAGGTACGGTTCAAGACCAGCTTCCAACGCTGCCAGAGCTAAACCCTGAAGACTTAGCTGAGTGTCGTACGCTTGGTGAAATCGTTACCTACATGCAAAGCAAGCTATCCGCAGCTGCACCTGTAGCGACTGCTAAAGCAGAAACAGCGACAGCGGAACTTCCTCCACACAATGAGGTAGCGCTAAAAAAGCTACCAGCGGCAGATAAACTCGTCGATTGTTTCTCAAAAGACGCTTGTGTCGTGATCACAGATGATGGTCACAACGCTGGTGTTCTAGCAGAAAAGTTGACCGCTAACGGCATTCAAGTTGCTGTAGTGCGTAGTGCTCTTTCTGCCGCGTCACCTTTAAACAGTGAAATTGCAAGCTACACGCTCAACAGCGTCGATGATGCTGGTGTGACTGCAGTTATTAACGACATCGAAGCAGACCTTAAAACGTCGAACAAAGTGATTGCTGGCTTCATTCATTTACAAGCTATCGTTGATGCCAAGCAAAGCAACGAGCAAGCGGTTAACTTGAATGCAGACTCAAGAGCTTCACTGACGACAGCGTTCTTATTCGCCAAGCACCTAAATGGTCAGCTGAATGCCGTTTCTGGTCGTAGCGTGTTCTTCACACTGAGCCGTATCGATGGTGGCTTTGGTTACCTAGATACTAAGCAATTAGCGAACGCAGAACTTAACCAAGCGGCTCTATCTGGTCTAACTAAGACACTGAGCCATGAATGGTCAAACGTGTTCTGCCGCGCATTGGATGCTGACGCTTCGATTGATGCTCGTCATCTTGCTGAAGCAATCACAGGCGAACTGTTCGATATCGATACCAACACGGTTGAAATCGGCCTTAGCCATGCGGAAAACGGTGAATCTGGTCGTGCAACACTGATTGCAGCAACACCAGGTGCTGCACAAACCAAAAACACAGGCGCTCAACTCACCAAGAGCGACAAAGTTCTCGTGACGGGTGGCGCTAAAGGCGTAACGTTTGAATGTGCACTAACGCTTGCTAAGCAATGTAAGTCTCACTTCATTCTTGCAGGTCGTAGCAAACACATTACATCACAAGAGCTACCTCAATGGGCACAAGGCAAGCAAGAGAAAGAGCTAAAACCAGCGGCTATTGCTCACCTACAAGCAACAGGTGACAAACCAACGCCAAAGAAAGTTGATGCCTTGCTAAAACCGGTATTGAGCAGCCTTGAAATCAACGCAGCACTTGCCGCTTTCAACGAGATTGGTGCGAGCGCTGAATACCTAAGCCTAGATGTGTCGAACCATGAGTCAGTAGCGAAAACGCTGGCGAATTTCGAAGGCATCACAGGTCTTATCCACGGTGCAGGCGTACTTGCTGACAAGCACATTCAAGATAAAACGCTTGATGAACTGAACATGGTTTACGGCACGAAAGTGGGCGGACTAGAAGCAGTTCTTGGCGGTCTTGATAGCAGCAAGCTAAAACTGATTGCGATGTTCTCTTCAGCGGCAGGTTTCTACGGAAACACAGGCCAAAGCGATTACTCGATGTCTAACGAAATCCTAAACAAAGCGGCTCTGCAATTGTCTGCTCGTAACCCTCAAGCGAAAGTGATGAGCTTCAACTGGGGACCGTGGGACGGTGGCATGGTAAACGCTGCACTAAAACGTATGTTTACAGAGCGCGGTGTGTACGTAATTCCTCTTCAAGCAGGTGCAGAGCTGTTTAGTTCTCAGCTACTGAACGAAACTGGAATTCAATTGCTGGTTGGCACGAGCATGCAAGGTTCTGACAACAAGGAAGCTGCTGTAAAAAAGCTTAATGCGGAGTCTGTGCATCTTGCAAAGAGTCCGCTGAATACAAGCATCACTGTGACACGTCATCTTGATCCGAAGGCATTACCTTTCATTCAAGATCACTGCATTGCCGGTAACCCAGTGTTACCGACAGTGTGTGCTATCCAATGGATGCGTGAGATAGCAGAGCAACTGTTAGGGGTGAACGTTAGCGTTCACAACTATAAACTGCTTAAGGGTGTGATTTTTGATACTGATGAAGTGCAAGAGCTAACGCTTGTCTTGTCTTCAGACGCTAAATCAAAAGATCAGCTAAAAGCAGTAATCAGCTGCCAAGGGCGACCACAGTATCAAGCTCAGTTGCTAGTTGCCTCTGTGCAAGTGTCTGAAGATGTTCAACAAGCGTCGACAAAACGCTTTGAAGCTAACTCTTCAACACCAGTAACAACGGCACAAGCTCTATACAGTGACGGCACTCTGTTTCATGGACCAAGATTGCAAGGTATTACCTCAGTTGAACGCTTTGACGACTTAGGCTTATTGGCTCAATGCCAGTTGCCTCAGATTGAAAACAGCGACTGCGGATCATTTATTCCTAAGCAAGGCTTTGGCGATAGCCAACCATTTGCCGAAGATTATCTGTTGCAAGCCATGCTGGTATGGGCTCGATTGAAGTACGGCGCGGCAAGCCTACCGTCTGCAATCGGTGAGTTTGTTTGTTACGCACCGATGCACAACGGTGACCAAGGTTGGCTAGAGCTGAGCGTGATAAAAAGCACGGCTCGTTCTCTGCAAGCTGATATCTCGCTTTACCACCAAGATGGTCGTTTAAGTGCGGTAATGAAAGGTGCAAAAGTCACCATCAGCAAGAGCTTAAACGACGCATTTTTGCCGAAGTCTAGCTCAACAGGTTCGAAGAAAGAGTCTAATAAGAACGCAGAAAAGGAGCAATTGTCATAGTGACTGTTCCTACTAATAAAGCGATGCCATTGCGCATCGCTCTTTTAGCTCAGCCAGCAAACGCGGCTGAGCTTTCTGCCGACTTATCATCTTCGCTTCCTGAGATGATGACAGTTGTGGTTGGTGGCAATTTTAATCAAGCACTTACTCAAGCGATTGAAGCTGTCAGTCAAGATAGTGCTGTTAAGCTTTGTTTGGATTCTCACTCTCCATCATTGGTGATGTTGAGCGCGCTGACCGCGGCTCAAAGCAAGATTCATCCACACGCTTATCTAGCGAGTTTTGCAGATGCAGCTACCGAAGATAGCGTTCAGCTTGCTCTGGAAATTGCACGCCGCCCAGCTTCAGACTTAAGCCATCAACAACAATATTCTGCACTTTCTGCTTCGCAGCAGTTTGATGAATTGTTGAATATGGTTAATGCGATATCGAGCCGTTCATTACCTAACCATTACTGGTTCACTGAGCCGAACAAAGCTCGTGTTACTGCGTTAACTTTCAGTGACGATAGCCAAAAATCCACCAGCCTGATCTTGACTCAAGCGACCGGTTTGCAAGAACCAAAACCCTTGCTATCGAGCGAGCGTTTGATGTTTGTGGTTTCTGGCAATGACCAAGCTGAATTGGTTTCTCAGTTGACCTCACTAAGAGCTGAGCTTAAATGCGTTAACGAAGCGGCAGACAGCAAACTTGCTATCGCTACCTTGATGCATTCAAACCTAAGTCACTTGCAAAGCATTCAGCACAATGCTGGCCGTAGTGCGAACATCGTGATTCAAGCGGCTTCAATTGATGCTGCAATACAAGAGATCACAGCGCTAGAAAATGCGTTGCCAAAAGTAATGGCTGAAAATAGCCAATACAAAACGCCAGCGGGCAGTTGTTTCTCACCGATGCCTCAAAGCAAAGGTGGAGTTGCATTTGTTTACCCAGGTGTTGGCACAGTTTATCCCGGCATGTTGCGCGAGTTTCACCAGCATTTCCCACAGTTATTTGCTCGTTTAGAGCGCGAAGGTAACTTGAAAGAAATGTTGCAGGCTGACAAAACCTACGCTGAAGACTCGCAAGAAATGTCTCTTAGTGAGTTGGCAATTGCAGGTGTAGGCAGCAGCTATCTGTTAACACAACTGCTATGTGATGAATTCAAAGTGCAACCAGATTTCGCCTTGGGTTACTCCAAGGGTGAAGCCTCCATGTGGGCCAGCTTAAATGTTTGGAAAAATCCACATGCGCTGATTGAGATGACTCAAACCAGTCCTATCTTCACGACGGCTATTTCTGGCGAACTCACCGCAGTGCGTCAAGATTGGCAGCTGAACGGCGACGAAAGCATCCAATGGAATAGCTTTGTGGTTCGCAGTGATGCACAAGCGATTGAGGCTCTGTTACCAGAATTCCCACGCGCTTACCTCGCTATCATCCAAGGTGACACTTGCGTACTGGCAGGTTGTGAAAGCACATGTCGTGCATTGCTCAAGAAACTGGGTAAACGTGGCATTGCCGCTAACCGTGTTACTGCAATGCACACCACACCAGCACTAAGCCAGCATAGCCAAGTACGCGATTTTTACACACAACCACTGTTCGACGAGTTGCCAAAGCATATCCGCTTTATCAGCGCAGCAGGTCTACCGACTGGCGCACCAATCAATATCGACAGTGACAGCATCGCCCTTTCGATTGCCGACACTTTCTGTTCAACGCTGGATTTCACCGCGTTGATCCAGAGTGCGCGTCAACAAGGTGCTCGTCTGTTTGTCGAAGTAGGTGCCGATCGTCAAACCAGCACATTGATCGACAAGATCAATCGTAGCGACAACGTAGCAGACCAGTACTGCACAATCGCTTCCAATGCCAAAGGCGGTGACGATGTTGTCACGCTCATCAAATGCATTGGTCAGCTCATTACTCATCAAATTCCACTGTCTGTCGAGCCACTTATTCAAGGGCTAAAACAACAGATCACCACCGCTAAGCAATTAAGTGGTGTGTCTCAAGGCAGCGCAGTGAATCATCAAGGAGAGCTAGTATGAGTTCTCAATCGAACCAGTATCAGGCTCAGAACAAACAACAAGTAAAGTGCAATAAGATCGCGATTGTTGGTATTGCAAACCAATACCCAGAAGCTGATACGCCAAAAGACTTTTGGCAAAACTTGCTGGATAAAAAAGATTCTCGAACCACATTAAGCGCTGAAAAGTTAGGAGCTAAACCTGAAAACTATCAGGGCGTGCAAGGTGAGTCAGACCGCTTTTACTGTGACAAAGGCGGTTACATCGAAAACTTCAATTTCGATAGCAATGGCTACCGCTTAACAGCAGAATCGTTCAACGGTGTTGACCAAAGTTTCCTATGGGCTTTGGATACCAGTCGTAAGGCGTTAGTCGACGCTGGCATTGATCTGAATGCCGATGTTTTAGAGCGCACAGGCGTGATCATGGGTGCCCTTTCGTTCCCAACCACACGTTCAAACGACCTGTTTCTACCGATTTATCACTCGGTGGTCGAGAAAGCATTTAAAGATAAATTAGCTAATGACCAATTTTCATTGCTACCAACCAATGAAACCGCGCAAGACCTCAACCCTATCAATGGTGCAGCGGCACACAACGCCTCTAAGTTAGTGGCTGATGCATTGGGTTTAGGTAACGTACAACTGAGTCTAGATGCCGCATGTGCAAGCTCTGTGTATTCATTGAAGTTAGCGTGTGATTACTTGAATACAGGCAAAGCCGACATGATGTTGGCAGGCGCGGTATCCGGTGCTGACCCATTCTTTATCAATATGGGTTTTTCGATCTTCCACGCTTACCCTGATCACGGTGTGTCGGTTCCGTTTGATAGCAACAGTAAAGGTCTGTTTGCTGGCGAAGGTGCGGGGGTTTTAGTCCTAAAACGCTTAGCTGATGCAGAGCGTGATGGCGACAATATTTACGCAGTCGTCAGCGGTATTGGCTTGTCGAACGATGGCCGAGGCCAGTTCGTATTAAGCCCAAACAGCAAAGGACAAGTCCAAGCCTTTGAACGCGCTTACGAGGCTTCGAACTTATCACCAGACAGCATTGAAGTGATTGAGTGTCACGCAACCGGTACACCATTAGGTGACAAGGTTGAGTTAACCTCAATGGAGCGTTTCTTTGCTGACAAATTGAATGGTTCGAACCCGCCATTGATTGGCTCTGCTAAGTCCAACCTCGGTCACTTGCTGACTGCGGCGGGTATGCCAGGGATCATGAAAATGATCTTTGCGATGAAAGAAGGTGTGCTTCCGCCAAGTATTAACTTGGATAAGCCACTATCGTCGCCAGAAGGTTTATTTGGCTCACAGACTCTGCCAACGCAGGTTCAATCTTGGCCAAGTAAAGCGGGCAACTCAGAGCGCTGTGCGGGTGTTTCTGTCTTTGGTTTCGGTGGCTGTAACGCTCACTTACTGCTTGAAGCGTATTCAGACACCAGTCATGTAAACCCGACTCAAGAGTCAGCGTCTCCAAGCCTACAACCATCTAATTTAAGCATTACTGGTCTAGCGTCTCACTTTGGTTCTCTGCAGAGCATCAACGCGCTAAGCACTGCGATTGAGACCAACAACGATGCTTTCATTGCCTTGCCTAAGAAGCGCTGGAAAGGCTTAGACCAACATCCAGAACTACTGAATCAGTTTGGTTTACACGGTATTCCAAATGGCGCGTACATCGATCAATTCGATCTCGATTTCCTACGCTTCAAAGTGCCGCCTAATGAAGATGACCGTTTGATCTCTCAGCAGTTGCTACTGATGAAAGTTGCAGACGAAGCGATCAAAGACGCCAAGCTTGTAGCAGGCCAAAAAGTTGCAGTACTCGTTGCGATGGAAACAGAGCTTGAGATGCACCAATTCCGTGGACGCGTAAACCTGCATAGCCAATTGGCTGACAGCTTTACCAACATGGGGATTGAGCTGACACAAGATGAATACCAAGCGCTAGAAACCATCGCGATGGACAGTGTGATGGACGCAGCCAAGCTGAACCAATACACCAGTTTCATCGGCAACATCATGGCTTCGCGCATCTCTTCGTTGTGGGACTTTAACGGCCCTGCCTTTACGATTTCAGCCGCTGAACAGTCGGTTGCTCGTTGTATCGATGTCGCGCAAAACCTAATGTCGCAAGAATCGATGGATGCAGTCGTAATTGCAGCCGTAGACCTAAGCGGCAGTGCAGAGCATGTAATTCTGAAGAACAGCATGAGCCCAGTGTCACTTGCTCCAAAATTCGGACAAACGCAAGACGGCAGTTGGAATGTGGGAGAAGGCGCAGGTGCGATTGTTCTTGTTGAAGAGAGTCGAATAGCGAGCAACCAAGATACGGCTTACGGCAGCATCAACGCATTGGCCTTTGGCTCAAGCGAGAATAACAACGCCGTGGCTGATGAGTTACTGACTCAAGTCGGTCTGAGCTCGAACGATGTTTCTCTGCTTGAGCTTAACCATGCACCAGAGTCTTCGTCATATCAGTCTTCGTCTCTAAGTTTAGCGAGCACAAGGACGACTCAAGCGAGTCTACGTGTTGGGCACTGCTCTGCAGCTTCTGGGATGGCAAGCCTGTTACACGGTCTGCTCAACCTGAACCTTGCACCTCTGAATCCGAATGTCAGTTCTAAGAGCGTGATTGTTGCCAACATCAGCGAAGGACAATGTTCACAGCTACTACTAAGCCAATCGAGTGTTGAATCTCAGTCACTATCGGTTCGTTTAAGTAATGAACTGGCGAGTGATGCTAAACGTCAATTAGTTAAGCAAGTGACATTAGGTGGTCGCGATATCTATCAACATATTGCCCAAACCCCAGTGACTAACTTAGCAACGATTCAACAGAAAGCTTCTGGCAAACAAGCAGCAAGAGTGGCGTCTATTCCAACGACAGCAAGCATTCAAGCAGCACTTGCGCAAAAAGAGTTAGAGAAGAAAGCATTAGCGCAGAACGCGGTAGAGCCAGTCATCGAAACTCCTACATCAGTATCCCCTACTCTGGCGCCAACGCGCCACAGTCAGCTAACAGGTAACCACAGCAATATGACTCATGTCCTATCCGCTAAAAATGGCGCGTCTCAAATCGACGCAGCTTCACAGCAGCCGCAAAATCTAAGCCAAAACCAAGCTTTTGCTCAAAACCAGCAAGCGGCTCAACAGGTACACAAAGCATTCCTGCACACACGTGCCCAAGGCATGCAGATGGCTGATGCGTTATTAAAAGCACAGCTAAACGCAGTGACATCTGGTTTAGATAGCAATGCCCTGATTCAACAAACGACCAGCCAACAAACAAATAGTCAACAAACGACTGGTCAACAAACGACTGGTCAGCCTGTTCAAGCTCAACCGGCTCAGGTTTCGTCAACGCCAGTCAACGTACTTGCGACGCCAGCACCAGTAAAACCTATCCGTAAGCCATGTATCTGGGATTACGATGATCTGGTTGAATACGCTGAAGGCGATATTGCGAACGTATTTGGCCCTGATTACGCGATCATCGATAGCTACTCGCGTCGCGTTCGCTTGCCAACCACGGACTACCTACTGGTATCTCGTGTAACCAAGCTAAACGCGACCGTTAACGAGTACAAGCCAAGCACAATGACCACAGAATACGACATCCCAGTTGATGCGCCGTATCTTGTTGATGGTCAGATCCCTTGGGCTGTTGCAGTTGAATCTGGTCAGTGTGACCTAATGCTAATCAGCTACTTAGGTATTGATTTCGAAAACAAAGGTGAGCGTGTTTATCGCCTGCTTGATTGCACGCTGACCTTCCTTGGCGACTTGCCTCGTGGTGGCGATACACTGCGTTACGACATCTCAATCAACAACTTTGCTCGCAATGGCGACACGCTGCTGTTCTTCTTCTCGTACGAATGTTTCGTTGGCGACAAGATGATCCTGAAAATGGATAACGGCTGTGCGGGCTTCTTCACCGATGAAGAGTTGGCAGATGGCAAGGGTGTGATTCACACTGAAGATGAAATCAAGGCTCGTAAGCTTGCAACTAAGCAACGCTTCGATCCTATGTTGCACTGCCCTAAAACTCAGTTTAACCACCAAGAATTGCGTCATCTACTGACTGCCAACATTGCAGAATGTTTTGGTCCAACTCACCAATCCAATAGCCACCAGCCTTCTTTATGCTTCAGCTCAGAGAAGTTCATGATGATCGAAAAGGTTAGTCGTGTTGAACCACAAGGTGGCACATGGGGACTTGGTCTGATTGAAGGTCATAAGCAGCTAGAGCCTGAGCATTGGTACTTCCCTTGTCACTTCAAAGATGACTCGGTAATGGCTGGTTCTTTGATGGCAGAAGGTTGTGGTCAACTGCTTCAGTTCTTCATGATGCACCTTGGCATGCACACGCTTGTTCAAAATGGTCGTTTCCAACCGCTTGAAAATGCGCCTCAACAAGTACGTTGCCGTGGTCAAGTTCTACCACAATCGGCAGAACTGACTTACCGCATGGAAGTGACTGAGATTGGTCTAAGCCCTCGCCCATACGCGAAAGCTAACATCGATATTTTGCTGAATGGCAAAGTGATTGTTGATTTCCAAAACTTGGGTGTGATGATCAAAGAAGACGACGAATGTACTCGTTATCTGCCTTCTTTAGAATCAGCTGTCGCGACCCCTGTTATCGAAAGCTTGGACCATAAAAGCTTGGGCCATACACCAGCAGTGAACCAACAGGCTTCAGCGAATGCGCCATTGATGGCTCAAATTGAAGACCTAGAAACTGCACCAAACAAAGGTGTGGTTCCTCTTCAACACGTTGAAGCTCCGGCAACGCCTGATTACCCGAACCGCACACCCGATACGGTTCCATTCACGCCTTACCACATGTTCGAATTCGCGACTGGCGATATCGAGAAGTGTTTCGGTCCTGATTTCTCTATCTACCGTGGAATGATTCCACCACGTACTCCGTGTGGCGACTTGCAGCTAACCACTCGTGTGGTTGAGATCGACGGTAAGCGTGGCGACTTCAAGAAGCCTTCATCGTGTATCGCAGAGTACGAAGTGCCAGAAAATGCATGGTACTTTGATGAAAACAGCCACCAGACCCTAATGCCTTACTCGGTATTGATGGAGATTTCACTGCAGCCAAACGGCTTCATCTCTGGCTACATGGGAACAACACTGGGTTTCCCAGGTGAAGAACTGTTTTTCCGCAACCTAGATGGCAGCGGCAAAATGTTGCGTAACGTCGACTTGCGCGGCAAAACGATCACCAACGATTCTCGTCTGCTTTCAACAGTAATGATGGGCACCAACATCGTTCAGAGCTTCAGCTTCGAACTGAGCACTGACGGCGTGCCGTTCTACCAAGGTACAGCGGTATTCGGTTACTTCAAGGGCGCAGCACTGAAAGACCAGCTTGGTTTGGACAACGGTAAAGTGACTCACCCTTGGCATGTTGATAACAACCGCACGCCGGATGTAAACATCAACCTACTAGACAAAACGACTCGTTACTTCAATGCACCTGTTTCTGCTACTGGTGAAGTGCAAGAGCACTACCAACTGGCTGGCGGTCGCTTGAACTTTATCGATACGGTGCAGATCACCAGCGATGGTGGTAAAGACGGTCTGGGTTACCTATACGCTGAGCGTACGATTGACCCAAGCGATTGGTTCTTCCAGTTCCACTTCCATCAAGATCCGGTAATGCCAGGTTCTCTAGGTGTCGAAGCGATCATCGAACTGATGCAAACCTATGCGCTAAATAAAGATCTTGGTGCTGGCTTCCGCAATCCTAAGTTTGGTCAAATCCAATCTGAAGTGAAATGGAAATACCGTGGTCAGATTAACCCTCTGAACAAACAGATGTCACTGGATGTACACATCACTGCAATCAAAGACGAAGACGGCAAACGCATCATCGTTGGCGACGCAAACCTGAGCAAAGATGGTCTACGTATTTACGAAGTGAAAGACATCGCGATTTGTATCGAAGAAGCATAAGCCTGACAGAGAACTAGGAAAGAATTTAGTATGACAACTCAAACTACAATCAATAACGAAAAGCTATCTCCGTGGCCTTGGCAGATCGAAGAGAGCACAACTCGCTTTGATAACGCAGCAATGTCGACAATATTGAAAGACTTAAGCCTTGCTTGTTACGTCGTGAACCACCCAGAAAAAGGGTTAGGTGTTAGCCAACAAGCAGAGATTGCATCGGGCGATTCAGCAAGCTCAGCGAACAGCCAACCTGTTAGCGCCTTTGCTCCTGCACTTGGTACACAAAGCCTAGGCGACGAAGATTTTCGTCGCTGTCACGGCGTGAAATACGCTTACTATGCGGGCGCAATGGCAAACGGCATTTCATCTGAAGAGTTAGTGATTGCGCTTGGCCAAGCTGGCATTCTTTGTTCATTTGGCGCGGCGGGCTTAATCCCGTCTCGCGTTGAGCAAGCGATCAACCGTATTCAAGCAGCACTGCCAAACGGTCCTTATGCGTTTAACCTGATTCACAGCCCAAGCGAACCCGCTCTAGAGCGCGGCAGTGTAGAGCTATTTTTGAAACACAAAGTGAAAACGGTTGAGGCTTCTGCCTTCTTAGGCCTAACACCGCAGATCGTTCACTACCGTGCCGCGGGCCTTAGCCGCGATGCACAAGGTGAGATTCAGATTGGCAACAAGGTTATTGCTAAGGTAAGCCGTACTGAAGTTGCAAGTAAGTTCATGCAACCAGCTCCAGTTAAAATGCTGCAAGCTTTGGTTGATGAAGGTCGAATCACAGCAGAACAGATGGAACTGGCACAGCTGGTTCCTATGGCTGATGACATTACCGCAGAAGCCGATTCTGGTGGTCATACCGATAACCGTCCACTGGTTACCCTGCTGCCAACGATTCTTGCACTGAAAGAACAAACCCAAGCACAGTACCAATTCAAAACTCCGCTACGTGTCGGTTGTGGTGGTGGCGTAGGCACGCCTGACGCGGCTCTAGCGACGTTTAACATGGGTGCTGCTTACATTGTTACCGGTTCAATCAACCAAGCGTGTGTTGAGGCTGGCGCGAGCGAACACACACGTAAGCTGCTTTCGACAACTGAAATGGCTGACGTGACTATGGCTCCGGCAGCAGACATGTTCGAAATGGGCGTGAAACTGCAAGTGGTTAAGCGCGGCACTTTATTCCCAATGCGTGCGAACAAGTTGTATGAACTTTACACTCGCTACGACTCAATTGAAGCGATTCCAGTAGAAGAGCGTCTGAAGCTTGAGAAGCAAGTATTCCGTTCAACACTGGATGACATTTGGGCGGGGACTGTGGCGCACTTTAACGAGCGCGATCCTAAACAGATCGAGCGTGCTGAAGGTAACCCGAAACGTAAAATGGCGTTGATTTTCCGTTGGTACTTGGGTCTTTCAAGTCGTTGGTCAAACACAGGTGAACAAGGCCGTGAGATGGATTACCAAGTATGGGCAGGTCCTGCACTTGGCGCATTCAACGCATGGGCAAAAGACAGCTATCTAGATGATTACCAGAAGCGTAATGCCGTTGATCTTGCTAAGCATCTGATGCACGGTGCAGCTTACTTAGCTCGTGTTAACCTGCTGACCTCACAAGGTATCAAGCTTGATCCGGAACTAGCACGCTGGAAGCCGACGCAAAGAATGGCTTAAGTGCCGAGTAGCTAGCTAAATTTTACCAAATAAAAAAGCGACCTTAATTAGGTCGCTTTTCTTTGAATCATCGAAATGTCATTGCAGTCGTTGGTTATTTGATCGCTTTATTTAGCTTCTCGCCAACCACATCTAAACGCCAACCTTGCATAACATCTGGCAGCTTTTCAGGATTACGATCGTGCTTCCATATCCAGCTTAACACTTGGTTAAGTTGCTTCTTCGACGCCAAAAATTCAGTCGCTAAACCACTGTGTTGCGAAGCTGTTTTCACTTCATCTTTCAACACTTTGAAGAGTTGTTTGTAACCTGGGTAGTCCATTAGACGTTCTACTGGCGCTGGGTATTCTTCTTCTGGCGTATGCTCAGCTAACTTAACGATTGAACTGATTTTAGCGCCATGGCGACGTACAGAGCGGTAATCAAAACCTTCTTGCTCCATGTGCTTAGGGTCTTTCATCGCAAAACGCGCTACAGCCCATAGGTCTTGTTCTTTGAAGACAAAGTTCAGCGCTAAGTCACGCTTAATCGCTTCTTTTAAACGCCAAGTTGCTAGCGGTCTTAAAATAGCTAGCTGCTGAGGTTTTAGCTGCCACGCGCCTTTAATATCAAGGTAAGCGTTATCTGGGTTTGCTTTACGGATGCGCTTAGCCACTTGTAAATCAGACTCTTGCTGCGCCGCTTCCCACCAGCCCGCTTCCATCACTTTTTCTAGAAGCTTGTTGTACATTGGCATCAAGTAGTGAACGTCTGCTGCTGCGTAGTCGAGTTGCTTTTGAGAAAGCGGACGCGCTAGCCAGTCGGTGCGAGATTCACTCTTATCTAGGTCAACGCCTACAAACTCTGAAACGAGAGCTGCAAAGCCAGTTGAAAGACCATGACCTAAGAAGGCTGCCATGATCTGCGTATCAACCATTGGCGTTGGCGTACAGCCAAATGCGTTCTGGAACACTTCTAGATCTTCGCCACACGCGTGCAAAACTTTGAGTACTGAAGTGTCTTTCAATAACCCAACAAACGGGGTCATTTCATCAAGAGCAATAGGATCAATCAGTGACAGCGTTTCACCATCAAATAACTGAATTAAGCCTAATTGAGGGTAATAGGTTCTTGTACGAACGAACTCTGTATCAAGCATAACAACATCGGCTTCACGTGCTTGTTGGCAAACTCGCTCAAGGTCTTTCACTTGGGTAATGATTTGATAATCCACAAAAACTCTCACTGATTTTACTTTGATCGCCGGATACAAAAATGCCGACATTAACTGTCGGCATTCTAACACCATTTTTCAGCGCTCGCTTAGATTAAGCGCCTGAATGGTTTCGAGGGCTAATTTCTCGCAAACCCGACCATTACTCGCTTTCGCGTTTGGCAAGCTCTGCGTCGTTTTCTTCACGAAGCACTCGGCGCAAGATTTTGCCTACATTGGTTTTTGGTAGTTCTTCACGGAACTCAATCAATTTAGGGATCTTGTAACCTGTTAGGTGTTCACGACAGTGCGCGATAATGTCTTCTTTGGTTAGGCTAGGGTCACGTTTCACAACGTAAATCTTAACTAACTCACCTGACACTTCATGAGGTTGACCAATAGCCGCAACTTCTAACACTTTGCCATGCAGAGCCACAACATCTTCAATCTCGTTCGGGTAAACGTTGAAGCCAGACACAAGAATCATGTCTTTCTTACGGTCTACGATGTACAACAAGCCTTCGTCATCAAACTTAACGATGTCACCTGTCGATAACCAACCGTCTTGGTCGATCACTTCTTTGGTCGCTTCTGGACGCTGCCAGTAGCCTTGCATCACTTGAGGACCACGGACCTGCAATTCGCCCACTTGGTCATTGCCCACCACTTTACCTTCGTCATCAACAATACGAACTTCTGTTGATGGTACTGGTAGGCCGATTGCACCTGTGTAGTCTTTCAGATCGTATGGGTTACCTGTGACCAAAGGAGCACATTCAGTTAAACCATAGCCTTCAAGTAGGTGGACACCTGTCGCTTTCTTCCATTGCTCAGCAACAGCGCGCTGAACCGCCATACCACCGCCAACAGACAGACGCATGTTACTGAAATCCAACTCGTGGAAATCTTCGTTATTGACTAGCGCATTGAACAAGGTGTTTACGCCAGTAATCGCGGTAAACGGAACTTTTTGTAGTTCTTTAATAAAGCCAGGAATGTCACGAGGGTTAGTAATCAAAAGGTTACGACCACCCATCTCAACAAACAGTAAGCAGTTCACTGTCAGTGCAAATACATGGTAAAGCGGCAATGCCGTTACCACCAATTCACGGCCTTCTTGTAGCACAGGGCTGTATGCCCCTTTCGCTTGAAGTACGTTCGCAATCATATTGCGGTGCGTTAGAATTGCGCCCTTCGCTACACCCGTTGTACCACCTGTGTACTGTAGGAATGCGATGTCATCACCCGCCATAAACGGCTTCACATATTGAAGACGACGGCCTTTGTAAAGTGCCTTTCTGAATGAAATGGCACCCGGTAGATCGTACTTAGGCACCATCCCTTTCACGTATTTCACTACGAAGTCGACAATCGTACCTTTCGCTCGTGGCAACATTTGCCCAAGGCTAGTGAGTACAACGTGTTTAACCGGAGTTTTATCAACGACTTTCTCCAGTGTGCTCGCAAAGTTAGAAACGATAACAATCGCCTTTGCACCAGAGTCATTCAGTTGGTGTTCAAGTTCGCGAGGCGTGTACAGTGGGTTGACGTTCACAGCAATCATACCTGCACGCAGTACACCAAACAGTGCAATTGGGTATTGCAGCAAGTTTGGCATCATCAGCGCGACACGATCGCCTTTCTTCAGTTTTAGATCATTCTGCAAGTAAGCAGCAAAAGCACGACTGCGCTCTTCAAGCTTACGGAATGTCATAATCGATCCCATGTTCTCGAATGCAGGTTGGTCGGCGAACTTCTGTACCGACTGTTCAAACATTTCAATGAGAGATTGGTACTGATCTGGGTTGATCGTTTCTGGTACGTCACTTGGATAACGTGAAAGCCAAGGTTTATCCACGATGTTACTCCTCGTTTATCAGCTGACGACTGCTTCGCCGCTTTTTATCATTGCGGTATTACAGCACAGCTTTAGTGCATGAGCACTAAAAGGCTCAAACACTTGTTTAAATTTTGTTAACTACACCAAGAATTAGCTCTGAAACTAGCTCTGGGCTCTCTAAATGACAATGATGTCCGCCAGGAATCGTCTCTATATTCAGAGGACTATGCGCTGATTTGTAGCGATTATGCTGCAAATGTCGGTATCCATCATTCCCTAGGATTATTAATTGAGGGCATTCAATAGCCGCCATAATCGCTTCAGCGTGCGCCTGTGACATTCGATATAACGAGTCACATTTTAGATTAGGGTCGCATCGCCATTGCCAAGAGTTCTCAAACTCGACAATACCTCGCTCAACAATAGGAGCGATTAATTCAGCATTAATTTGGTTGGCGTGAGCTCTCAGCTTAATAGCATCCTCAAGACTTGCCAGAGGACGTGAAGGCTTTCTTCGCTGTCGAAGACGACTAAGTACCCCATCCCTCAAGCGAGAGACTGTTTCGTGGGGAGCTTCAGAAAGAGGTCCGTGACCTTCAATTTGAATTAATCCTGACACATTTTCAGGAAAGGCGGCACTATAGCAACTTGCTATCAATGCACCAAGTGAATGTCCTACCAGCACCAGTCTGTTTGGCGATAATTTGGTCACTAGCTGGTGCAAATCATCAATATAGTCGTGAAATGGGTAGTAACTCCCCGACTTATGCGACGAGAAACCGTGCCCAAAAAGATCGATCGCAACCAAGTGAGTATCTGGAGAAAGCTTAGAGACTTGCTGCATGACCTGAGTAAAACTTGCGGAATTGTCTAGCCAGCCATGAATAAAAACGACCGTCGTTACGGTCGTTTGTGGGTTGCCAATCTGTTGTGTTGCAAGTGTCCCGCTCGCAAGGGAATATGACTGTTCAATCATTGATAGTATGGTGTCCCTGTCATTGGGTATGTCGAGTTAAGGTTCGACTATTGCACATCTTGAATCACACGCCCTGACTTAGGCATGGTTTGAAAGCTGCGACAATGTAAACTGCGGCAAGAGTAGTAAGTTGGCGCAAAGTCATTAATAACCACTCTTTCAGTGATCTGCCATAAACGTTGATTGTAGACATTCATGACTGGGAAAGTGTAAGGGTATTCACCAACCATACCGTCTTCAGTGCTATTTGATGTGCCAACTAAAGTAACTAAACGACCCTCAGCAAAGTTCAATGGTTCAACATAGCCGTCAATGTAACCAACAAAACGTCCTTTTGGTTCGGCATCAATATCAGGCTTACCACTACTAGAGATAGGTAAGTTCACCACTTCAACACGCGTTTTATCTTTCAGATTAGTGACTTTAGCAATCACGCCACCCAAACGAACATCACCGGCATCCGGTAGTGTGTTTACCCACTCTTGGTAGTCAGTTACCACCTGTTCTGAGTTTGCATTAAGTTCTTTAGGTAAAGAGGAGCACCCCATCACCATCGTAGAGAAAGCGACAAGGAAAAATAAGCGAGATTTAGATATGAGAGAATACATAATGCAGCTCCTTAGAGCAGGATAAATGAAAACACAAAGCTAGATATAAATATCGACCCCAATTAGCTTTGCAAGTTCCTCTTTTTTAGCTTGATTCATCACATCCATATACTCTTCCATCGCACGTCGTCCGCGCCCTTCTGGAAGATCATATTGAACCTGAGCTTTGTGAATCTCAGATTCTTTGACCTGGCGAATAGAATGCGAGACAGCATTCGCAACCTTAGTTGGCTGACCAACAGAGGTCTTTGCATCGCCTTTTTTTACCTCATTCTTTTTGTTGGTTCGATTGGTTTTAGATGTATTGCCTATCGAAGAAGGAGGTAAGCCGTTGATTGAAACCATGCTTAAAGAGTTTATTACCTGACTTTAATGATTGTGTATCTAATTTTAATAACGGCTCTACAAAATAAACTGCAGAGCCAAAGTAATACGTATTTACTCGCGACCAGGCAGTTTTTTCCAAGTCACTTTATCACGTAGGTAAACCGGCTCAGACTCTTCAGCAGCAACCGCTTTGCCTTCAGCATAAGCAAATTGAGCAAGGAACGCCATGTCTTGAGCTTCTGGGAATAGCACTTCACACGCTTTGGTGTTGATCGCTAGTGTGTCCATGTGCTCTGCATATGCTTCCCAACCTGTGCCTACTTTCGCCCATGTGTTGGAGTCCGCTTCAAGCTGTTCAGCCAACTCACCTGGAGGCGTCACACATTCCGCATCGACCGCAGTCCAACGACCATTATCTTCACGGCTGTAACGAGCCCAGTAAACTTCACTCATGCGAGCATCAATTGCTGTTGCAACATGAGTTTCGCCAAATTTACGGTAGCTGCCTTGCGCCATCGCTGCCAGTGTAGACACACCGATCATCGGCAAATCAGCACCAAAAGCTAAGCCTTGAGCAATACCAATGCCAATACGTACACCCGTGAAACTGCCCGGGCCTTGGCCAAACGCGATCGCGTCGATATCGGTTAAAGCAACATTCGCTTCTTTCAGTACTTCATCAACCATAGGTAGAATTTTTTTCGTATGGTCTCGAGGTGCCTCTTCGCTACGTGCGAACACCTGGTCACCAATTACTAGTGCAACTGAACAGTTTTCAGTTGCGGTATCTACTGCAAGAATTTTCGCGCTCATTTGTGTCTCAAATATTCGTTATCTAATCTAAAAATAATGGCTAAGATCAACAATGCTAATTACTCAGCAGCGGTTGAATGGTCTTTAGCTAAGAATTCTTTAATGATCCCTAAGTCACGGGTACGTGGGATAGGCGGTAAACTCGCCAAAAACACACCACCGTAATCGCGGGTCACCAAGCGGTTATCGCAAATAATTAAAGCGCCATTGTCACGTTTATCACGTATTAATCGGCCGACACCTTGTTTCAAGGTAATCACGGCGTCTGGCAACTGTACCTGTGCAAAAGGATCACCCCCTTTTAACTTACAGTCCTCGATTCGAGCCTTAAGTAAAGGGTCATCAGGGGCTGTAAAGGGCAATTTATCGATGATAACACAGCTTAATGCGTCGCCCCTAACATCTATCCCCTCCCAGAAAGCGCCAGTAGCCACCAGCAATGCGTTACCTAATTCCATGAATTCGGCTAAGGTTTTTTGCTTACTTGTCTCACCTTGCAGCAGAACTGGAACCGAGAGCGTTTCACGGAATCGCTCCCCCAACTCTTTCATCATGCTATGTGAAGTACACAAAAAGAAACAGCGACCTTGGTTTTGCTCAATCACAGGGGTCAGCATTCTTACTAGCTTGTCCGCTAAGCCCGGGCTATTCGGTTCTGGTAGATAGCGAGGCACACACAAACGCGCCTGATTTGGGTAATCAAACGGGCTCGGTAGTGAAAATTGTGCTGACGGTTTTAGCCCAAGCCGTGAGGTGAAATGGTCGAAATCGTCCGACACCGCCAAAGTTGCAGAGGTAAACACCCAAGCACCCGGTTTTAGCTCAATCTGCTCATGGAATTTGTCGGCGACTGAGAGTGGCGTGATGTGCAAAGCAAAGTGTCGTGGCGTGGTGTCATACCAATACGAATAACCAGTAATCGACACGTCACATACACGTTCGATACGCGACTTAATCATGGTTGCACGCTCGAAAGCCGTGTCTAACAACTGGCTTCGACCCAATGCTAATTTCAATACATCAACGGCCAATTGCAACGCATCTTGTAAGCGAACTAACTCTCTCGCAATCGACTCTGACTTCAATGCTTCACGCCAGTTACCGCGAAAGCCCGTATCGCCAAGCACAATGCGTAGATCGGCTGACGATTGAACGAGCCTATCCCCTACTTTCTGCAGTTGGCGCATGTCTTTGGCTTCAGTTCGGTAAGCAATTTCAATGTCCTTGGCTAGCTCTTGGATCTGTCGGCTGGAAACCGATTGTCCGAAGTATTGGCTAGCGATATCGGGAAGTTGGTGCGCTTCATCGAAGATAAACACATCGGCTTCAGGTATCAGCTCACCAAACCCGGTTTCTTTGATCGCTAAATCCGCGAGAAACAAGTGGTGGTTCACTACAACAACATCAGAATCCATCGCTTTTTTACGCGCCTTCAGCACAAAGCAATCGGTGTAGCTTGGGCACTCTTTGCCTAAGCAGTTGTCGTTAGTCGAGGTAATGGTTGGAATGACCGGGCTATCTTCAGCAATATCATCACAGTCACCTAAATCGCCAGTTTGAGTCGCTGACGACCAACTGCGCACTTTCACCAACTGAGCTAACAGCGTTGGATCGGTGTGAGTGCCATGGCTCTCGATCATTTGACGACTGAGCCTGTCCAAGCACAAATAGTTTGAACGGCCTTTGAGTAACGCAACCTGACCATAAAAACCAAGCGCATCGACCATCAATGGTAAATCTCGGTGAAACAGCTGTTCTTGAAGGTTTTTAGACCCCGTACTGATGATCGTTTTCTTACCACTCAGCAGTGCTGGCACTAGATAAGCAAACGTCTTACCTGTTCCCGTTCCCGCTTCAACGACCAATTGGCTCTGTTGTTCAATAGCCTGTGAAACCGCTTCAGCCATGTCTAGCTGAGCTTGTCGAGGTTGGAACCCAGGGATCGCTTTACCCAAAGCACCATCAGCAGAAAACGTTTTAGATATCATAGAGTACGAAGTTTAGAAAAATAGAAGGCGAATTATGGCAGGTTTAGTGAGCCGGCGCGAATCAAGAATGACTTCGCACCGGAGGTGTTTGGTTTGGGTTAAGCTACCTAGAAGGTAAGAATTGAAGAAATAAAAATCAAAGAATCGTTATTATTTTCGGCTGAGATAACGCGACAACCAAGGGGCGCCTTCAAAATGATTATCGCAAGGCTGCATGGCTTTCACTGCATCGGTTGGTGAGGTTTTACTTTCCCACATTTCATCTAGAACATTACCATCTAACTCTGTACTTCCCGCTAATGAATTCACTCGTTTGCAGTACAGTTTTTTTGCTAGTAACTCTTTATCCATAAGTATCACCTCTATTTTTTGGCCAAAGCGTCAATGCCTCGGTTGAAGTTCAAATGCGTACTACGGTCAAAACTTGAAAAATGAAGCTTCTGCCTTTTTTTCTATCGAAAAACTGATATTTCTATATAAAACAATTTATCGATGCGATAAATGAGCAGCAGAATTTGTTGAAACCAACTTGATAATAGATTAATTATAACGGTGATACTGCGGCTCAGTTCACCGTTCGACGGCCTGCGTTAAATTTTGAAGAATCCCGATTTCATATAATAAGTGCAACATTCATGGAAGTAAGATGCAAATGGAAAGAAAAACTTTATTAACACATTGTACTGACGCCCCTGGCCTCATCTCAAAGATCACCAACATTTGTTATAAGCACCAACTCAATATTATTCACAATAATGAGTTCGTTGATAACACAAGTGGCCACTTCTTTATGCGCACAGAGCTAGAGGGCTACTTCAATGACGAAACCTTACTCGCCGATTTAGACCAAGCCCTGCCAGAAAACACAAAACGTAAGCTGGTTGATTCATCTCGTAA
Source organism: Vibrio tasmaniensis 1F-187 (assembly GCF_000272405.2). Lineage (GTDB taxonomy): Bacteria > Pseudomonadota > Gammaproteobacteria > Enterobacterales > Vibrionaceae > Vibrio > Vibrio tasmaniensis_A. Next base: position 39,322 of record NZ_AJZM02000018.1, on the reverse strand, counting down.
GCGTGTTGTGATTCTGGTAACTAAAGAAGCACACTGCCTTGGCGATATTCTGATGAAGAACTTCGATGGCAGTTTAGATGTTGATATTGCGGCAGTAGTTGGTAACTACGATACACTGCAAAGCCTAACCGAGCGTTTTGATATCCCTTACCACCATGTTTCTCACGAAGGATTAAACCGTGAAGAGCATGAGAAGAAGATGTTGGAAGTCATTGACCAGTATGAGGCGGACTATCTAGTGCTTGCTAAATACATGCGAGTGCTGACGCCGGGGTTTGTTGAGAAGTACAACCACAAAATCATCAACATTCACCACAGTTTCTTGCCTGCATTCATTGGTGCTAAGCCATACCAGCAAGCTTACGAGCGCGGTGTGAAGATCATTGGTGCAACGGCACACTTTGTGACAAACGATCTCGATGAAGGTCCAATCATCAAGCAAGATGTTATCCCAGTGGATCACAACTTCAGCGCGAAAGACATGGCACAAGCGGGTCGTGACGTAGAGAAGAACGTGTTGAGTAAGGCTTTAAACAAAGTGATCAATGATCACGTGTTTGTTTACGGCAACAAGACCGTGATTCTGTAGATCGGAGGTTCGATTTCAGGTAAGACTTCCAGTTAGAACCCAATAAAAAACGCGCAATAGGGTTAATCCATTGCGCGTTTTTTGTATCTGATGATCTGACTAGCTTTATGAGATTCCCGACTACGCTCCTTCGTCGCTATCGGGAATAACGAACTCGGTGATGAATCTTATAACTATAGGCTCTAACATGCGCCCTCGAACACTCAGACTGTCAGCATCTAAAGATAGACCTGGCAAACACCATCAAACACCCCGTCATTCCGACGAGCCTTGGTGAGTTCAGGAATCTATTCCCAGCAACTATCCAATCAAATTAGGCCTGTTCTGACTCAACAATCTTCTTCAAAGAGTGTGGATGCAGCTTAATGCAAATCCCTTGATGCTTAAATGCAACCGTTGGATTATTCAAACGTTCACCCTCACCTTTCGGGCTAGAGAGTTTTATCTTAATGCCTTGTTCTGCCAAATTTTCAAACTTAGCAGCGAACTGCGGGTAAGTCTCTTTAAGGTCTGCTAGATACTCATTGGCCGTTTGAGCGTGAGACGGAATCACAAACTCTACATGCTCCCAATCTTGGCTCGGGTAAATCTTACCTTCAGCTGGGTAAGGCAGCTCTAAACATTCAATCTTCCAACCAAGACTTTGCAATGGTTTATCGAAAGCCAACACCACAATGGGACGACCATTGATCATCGCTTCTGAAATCGTAGAGCCGTATTCAGACCATGCTTGATGTGCTGATTTCGCAAGCTCAGTTTCATTGATTCTTAATGCAATGTGATCCGCTTGAGCAAAGCTTAAATCCAAACCCAGCACATTTCCGAGGTTCTCAATTTTCGTCATAAACGTATCAAGGCGTGCAATCATTTGTTGTGGTTCTAGTTCAGCTTGCTTCAGGCTCATCGTCATTGTCTATGTTCTCCAAATAATGGCAACATGGTATCAGTTTTACTTCCAGCAACAAGCGCTGCTGTTACAAAAAACACTCAAAAAGTACCGTGTCTTACTTTCCTAAATAGACAAACTTGGCTTGGTCAAAGTTGATTGTCAAAAACCCCTCAGGAAATGTTAATTTTCTATCAATTCGACCTATAAGAAAGCCCACAAAATTGATATGATTAACGCCATTTTTGTGAACTTAAACAGAGTCTGTTGTTCATTTCAGCATTAAATCGTTAACTAGAAGCATAATTAGCCAAATTTAATGCCCACGAAATAACGGCTACTCTTATTCATCCTTGAATTGAAGGAAACGCGTGTGAATATCCAAGCACTGATTAATGACAAAGTATCTCAGGCTCTAGAAGCCGCTGGCGCACCTGCAGGCTCTCCTGCGGCTGTCCGTCAATCTGCAAAACCACAATTTGGTGACTACCAAGCAAACGGCATTATGGGTGTTGCTAAACGACTAGGCACTAACCCTCGAGAATTTGCTCAAAAAGTATTGGACGTTCTAAACCTAGACGGTATCGCTTCTAAAGTTGAAATCGCAGGTCCAGGTTTCCTAAACATCTTCCTAGATGAAACGTTCCTGGCACAACAAGCAGACGCAGCACTTGCTGACTCTCGCCTTGGTGTTTCAGCCGCAGAAGCACAAACGATTGTTGCTGACTACTCAGCTCCAAACGTTGCAAAAGAAATGCACGTAGGCCACTTACGTTCAACAATCATCGGTGATGCTGTTGTTCGTACACTTGAGTTCTTAGGTCACAAAGTTATCCGTGCTAACCACATTGGTGACTGGGGTACTCAATTCGGTATGCTTATCGCAAACCTTGAGCGCATCCAAGCTGAAACTGGTGAAGTTTCAATGGAACTTTCAGATCTTGAACAGTTCTACCGTGAATCTAAAAAGCTTTACGACGAAGACGAAGAATTCGCAGTGAAAGCTCGTGGCTACGTAGTGAAACTGCAAGGTGGCGACGCATACTGTGCTGAAATGTGGAAAAAGCTGGTTGACGTAACCATGGTTCAAAACCAACGTAACTACGATCGCCTGAACGTATCACTGACACGTGATGATGTGATGGGTGAAAGTATGTACAACCATATGCTTTCAAACATCGTTTCTGACCTACAAACACAAGGTCTAGCAAAAGAGTCTGACGGCGCACAAGTTGTATTCCTAGACGAATACAAAAACAAAGATGGCGACCCTATGGGCGTTATCGTGCAAAAACGTGACGGTGGCTTCCTATACACCACCACCGATATTGCATGTGCTAAATATCGTTTTGAAGAACTGGGCGCAGATCGCGTACTTTACTTCATCGACTCTCGTCAGCACCAACACCTAATGCAAGCTTGGACTATCGTTCGTAAAGCGGGTTATGTTCCTAAGTCTGTATCTCTTGAGCACCACGCGTTCGGCATGATGCTAGGTAAAGATGGTAAGCCATTTAAAACTCGTGCTGGCGGTACAGTGCGTCTTGCTGACCTTCTGGACGAAGCAGAAGTACGTGCAACTCAGCTGATTGAATCTAAAAACCCTGAGCTAGCAGAAGACGAGAAGAAAACCATTGCGAACACAGTAGCAATGGCAGCAGTTAAATACGCAGACCTTTCTAAGCACCGTACCACTGATTACGTGTTCGACTGGGAAAACATGCTGGCATTTGAAGGCAACACAGCACCGTACATGCAATACGCATACACTCGTGTCGCTTCAATCTTTGCTAAAGCAGGCATTTCTATGGACTCTCTAGAAGGTGAAATCAAAATCACTGAAGAGAAAGAGAAAGCCCTTATCGCGAAACTTCTACAATTTGAAGAAGCGGTACAGTCTGTTGCTCGTGAAGGTCAACCACACATCATGTGTAGCTACCTGTTCGAACTTGCTGGTCAATTCTCTAGCTTCTACGAAGCATGCCCTATCCTTGTGGCTGAAGATGAAACCGTTAAACAGAGCCGCCTGAAGCTTGCTGCACTGACAGCTAAGACTATCAAGCAAGGCCTGTCGCTTCTAGGTATCGAAACTCTAGAGCGCATGTAATTCCCTTCGGGTTACAATGAATAAATACAAAGGTTGATGTGAGAGCATCAACCTTTTGTTTTATCTAACGTATACTGATACCAATCGTAGTAAATAACTAATCATCCTAGCTGGTTAAAATACTCGATAACTGCGTTAGAATTTTTGATTGTAGAGTAACTACTTATCAAAAGAATCTGCCTTGTTCTCAAACCTTTTTCCTGCGCTATTTCTGATCATTTACTTACTGTGATTGGTATGACTTCAAGAAATCGAAATGGATAATAATAATGAGCTTTGAACTTCACCCACAGTTAGCAAAAGACACCACGCTTATCGGCGAATTTCCACTAAGCTTGGCGCTGCTAAGCAAAGACAGTGCAGTGCCTTGGGTTATCTTGGTACCCAAACGCGCCAACCTAAAAGAGTTGCACCATCTACCAATGAAAGAACAACAGCAGTTCTTACTTGAGTCTCAAGCGGTAAGCCAAGCATTAGAAGCGACATTCCAACCAGACAAATTAAACCTAGGCGCGCTAGGTAACATGGTGCCACAACTGCACATTCACCATATTGCACGTTTCAAAGATGACATCGCATGGCCAGGCCCGGTATGGGGAAATACCAAAGGTGAACAACGTAGTGAAGAAGAACAAGCCGCAATCCATACTCGTATCCAAAACGTTTTGTCGCTGAGTTCTATCTTCAAGAAAGCGTAATTTGAGTTAGTCTCATTGAGCTTTAAAACAAGACAGTTCAGAAAAGATACATAACAAAAAACCGCTCACCTAAAATAGGTGAGCGGCTTTTTTTATTGTCTAATATCGTCGCTTTCAACGAGAGTATGAAGGCCTGAACTACATCATCACATTCAGAGACAAACCATCTTGTTTGCTGATGGTGTAGCGAATACGTATTGTGTGACCATGCTTATTGGTGTCGACCAAGCGAGATATCTTGCCTTTCTTGACCCACACTCCCAGCATCGCATCGATACCGTCTTCACTTACCCCAAACTTAGATGCAAGCTCACTACGTGCAGCGACACCTTCGTTATCAATGTATCGATGAAGTTCAGTTAAAATCATACTACTTGCACCTCAAGTGCTTTTTGCTTACTGCCGATTTTCTTGAAGATGCGATACGTCACCACAAAACCACCAGCAATTGCCACCATCCACACAGCACTACTTACTGGGTGTACAGAGAAGTTTGCTGCTTGGTAATAGAAGGTCGCACCGAAGTAACCAAGTGCCATTGTCCAAACTGCGATGAAGCGGGCAAACGTCTGACCAAATTCACGAACATAAGCACCCATCGCTGCCACACAAGGTGTGTAAAGCAAGATTAGGATTAAGTAAGCAAACGCAGCGTGGCCTGATACAAACTTATCTTTCAAGTTACCAAAGATCGAAGTATCAACCTCTTGATCAGCAGCCACAGAACTAGAGTCAGACAAGTCACCAACTTCAATGCCTAATGGATCGGAATAGCTCAAACCAGCAAGGTTTTCAGGAATGGTCATTACGGCTTCTTCTAAACTTGCCGCTAGATCAAACTCAGCCGCTTCTTCATCAGAAGGTGTAGTGTATAAGCTATTTAGCGTACCAACCACGGCTTCTTTCGCAAAAATACCGGTAATGATACCAACCGTTGCAGGCCAGTTCTCTTCAGTAATACCAATCGGTTGGAACACTGGAGTTACAACTTGAGCCGCTTTAGATAGCACAGAACTTTCACTGTCTTCGTTACCAAAACTGCCGTCCATACCTAATGAATTCAAGAAACTCAGAATTGCCACAACCATTACAATGGTTTTACCTGCGCCAAGCACGAAACGTTTCAGCTTCTGCCAAGTTTTCAGCATCACGTTTTGCACGGTCGGCAATTCGTAATCCGGCATTTCCATAACCAAGCTATCGCTGCTACCAGGATAGATAGTATTTTTAAGGAACAAGCCCGTAAATACAGAAGCCAGAATACCCATGATGTACAGAGCGAACACAACGTTTTGTCCAGCACCAGGAAAGAATGCAGCAGCAAACAGTGCGTATACAGGTAGACGAGCACCACATGACATAAACGGTGCCATTGATGCGGCGAGTTTACGTTCGCGCTCTTGGTCAAGAGTACGCGTTGCCATGATAGAAGGTACGTTACAGCCAAAACCCAGAACAAGTGGTACAAATGCTTTGCCCGGTAAGCCAATTTTCTGCATCACTTTATCCAGTACAAATGCAGCGCGGGCCATGTAGCCTGAACTTTCTAGTACCGCTAAGAACAAGTAAAGCGCGGCAATAACCGGAATAAAGGTCGCAACCGTTTGGATACCACCACCAATACCATCAGCAAGAACGGTGACTAGCCAAACCGGTAAGTGACCATCTAATAAGTGATGTCCGCCATCAACTAATATTGCGCCAACACCAATATCGAAGAAGTCGATAAACGCGCTACCGATATTGATAGAGAACATAAACATTAGGTACATGATGACGAAGAAGAAAGGAATCCCGACCCATTTATTCAAAATGAATTGATCGGCTTTCTCTGTGAAATTACGGCTCAGTTTGCCTTCGCTGCGACGAACTCGTTTACAAAGTTCATGTAAGAAAGTGTATTTAGCGTCAGCAACAGCAAGATCAATATCGAAATCGGCACCAAGACGCACACTATCAATTTGAGTGCGAGTTTGTGGGGCCAAACCATTCAATACCAAGTAATCATTTTCTAAAGCACGAATCGCTAGTGCTCGGTGAGATACGTCAGCATCATCAAATTGTGACTCAACAGAAGGAATAAGAGCTTCTAACGCGACATCGTAATCAATAGAGATAGGATCAAGACTCACACCTTGAACCAGAAGCTTATGCAAACGCTCTTTAAAACGAACCACTTGTCCTTTATCGTTTGCTGACAAGCTTAGAACCGGGCAACCTAGCTCTTTTTCTAGAGCCTTAAGATTAATCACCTGACGCTCACGCTTTAATACATCCATTTTGTTCAATACAACGATCATTGGGCGACCCAACTCTCGCAATTGTAATGTCATGTATAAGCTTCTTTCCAAACAGCTAGCATCAACAACATTGATGATCACGTCCGCTGGGTGAGTAAGCACGGCGCGTGATGCAATAGACTCATCGATACTGTTTGCATCATTACCACTGTCTAGTGCATAAATGCCTGGTAAATCCGTTAACTGGAATTGATCACCAGCGTGCGAATATAAACCGGTTTTCTTTTCTACGGTCACACCAACCCAGTTACCAACGTGCTGTTTTGCGCCAGTTAATGCGTTAAATAATGTTGTTTTACCACTATTAGGGTTACCAACAGTAAGAACTTGATAATCCATTTAGATAACCTCGATTTGTTCTGCAATGCTTTCACGAATGGCTATAGAAACACCTCTCACTTCAACTTGAAGCGGATCACCCATAGGTGCACGACGGATAAGTGTCACCTCGGTTTTTGGCAACATGCCCATAACCATTAGTTTTTTTCTAACGTCTGGTGTTAAACCTGTAAGTGCAACAATAGAAGCCGCTTTTCCTTGCTCTAGTTGTGAGAGTTTCATAAGTACCCAGTTCGAGATTGATAATGAGAAAGATTGTTATTACCGACATAATACACGCACATACCCACAATTCTATTGTGTGAAATCAATGTTTTCGAAAATACACTCTCGTAAATTTCGTTAAAAACGTTTACGTCAAAAACGTCACTTTCAACAATTAGTGGGTACTACCTTACTAGTACGCGTCAACCAGAAAACAATAAGACGATAATAATCAACAACTTATAATAATGTCGGTTTTCTCACAGTCATCTGTCGTTAATTTTATAAGCAAAACAAGTCGCTACCCGTATAGTTACTCCATCGAAGAGAAACTCTTTCTCTTTAATTTTATTCCAGAGGTGATGTGGCTTGCCATATCACTCCGGCAGCAAGCGAAGGTGTCATTGGCACCCGTGGTATAGTCCCCCCGGCTATACCACGATATTTTTTTTCTTCCTTTTGTTTTAACCCAAAAACCTTTTTAAACTCCCCCAACTATCGTTATATCTCGTATCTCGTATCTCGTATCTCGTAGAAGCATAAAAAAGCCCCAACACGAATGTCGAGGCTCAAAGTATCTTTATCTATGTTGTAACTGGACGTCCCTAGCTCACTGATCTTCGTTGTTTTCAGCAAACTTAGATGGCGACATACCAAAGTGATGTTTAAACCTTTGACTGAAATAGGAAGGGTCATTGAAACCAGAATCAAACGCGACGTCTGAAATCCTCTCTCCCGCAAGTAGCCGCTCGCACGCATGCTCCAAACGTACTTCATTCAAATGCTCTTTAAAGGTCTTGTTGTAAGCAGATTTAAAACGTCTCTGTAAGCTTCTCTCAGACATAAACAAATACTTAGCAGCAGTTGCAGTACTGAACTCGGCATCAGCGTAGTTTTCACTCACAAGCTGCGACACTCTGTTCTTCCACTCTTGTTCCGCTGTCAGTTTTTGCTGCTCTGGCGTTGAAGCGGCAAGCTTAATGGTTTCAATCTGTTCAATTGTGCTGGCTTCAAGATTATCGAGCACTTGGTACTCAATTGGCCACGAAAGCTGAACCTTATTTTGAGAGTCCGAGACAAAAGCATTCAGTTCACCACCGCTCTGGTTCATCAATAATGGCAACTTTTCGATGTTTAGGTCGGTCGACTTTCCAGTATTGTCATTAATGCTTGAAGTCAATTTTGGGAAAGGCATTCCATGGTCTCGAATCGTCACAACAAGGTGCTCTTTAACCTCTTCAACCAATACCACCATACTCTGTGACTTAAAATTTCTCTTAATGATGCTAGCGACTAGACTGTTGAAAATAATATCAAGATTAAAATACAGCAAGGATACATGTCGTTGTTTAGTTTCAACTTTAATATCCAGTTCAATACCGGCTTTGGCTAAATCGTCCTGCCAAGCTTTGAGTACAGCTTCTAAGATTAAAATTATATCGTAACAAACCTTTCCCTTCCCTTGTGGCGTGTTACTCAACTGAGCCAAGCCATTTTTCAATGTCAATATTGGCGACTTACCTTGTTCATCATTCCAATTTGGGATCATAGCTGCGATATGATTAACTTCAGAAGAGAGTTCATTAGCAGTATGTGTGACAAGAGCACTCTTAACTGACAGCTGTTTTTTAAGCTGTTGATTAGTCGTTAGTAGTATTCGGCTTTGATGCCTCAGTTGATCTGTCTTTAATGCAACTTGCGCCTTTAAGTGCCTGTTGGCGAAAGTGACGTAACGCGATCGCCAAAAAACCAAAGCAGTCACTACACAGATAAGTAATACAAGAGAGCTTGCTGCTGCCCAATTACTCAGATACCAAGGTTCCGCAATAGAGAAGCTTTGGTTCGTTGACGTAAAGCGATAATGGGAGTCCTTAACGGGTTTCACTTCCAACGTATAGTCCCCAGGAAGAAGGTGATCGAGTGTTAGTAACCCCCCTTCAAACTCACTCCAAGGTTCATTGTCGCTTAGTCGATACTCCATTGCAGGTGTGTATGTCGCTGGTAAAATTCCAATCTTAAAACCGATTGATGAGCCATAAGGAATTTCATCTAAATCAGCTGTCTTGCCACCAAGTGATACTATCTGATGGTCGACACTTATCTTGCTTAGCAATGCACGGCTATGAGGTGTTGTTGATACCAATAGCTCATTAGCTAATGCACTCACCACGCCATATCTTGAGCCAAAGATAAGCCTAGTAGACTGGCTACCTGAGCTGTAAAACAGAGCACACGCACCTGCAGCCAATTCATTGGTGATCAAGCCAAATGGTGAGCCGATATGTTTATGCAGTTGCCCATCCAATCCGTAATAGCTAATACCTTTCGAAGAGCCTAACCACATTCCATTATCATCGCTAATTAAACATTTAGGACTGATATTTTCCTCAACAAGAGTAACCTCTTGAATAATAGAACTGTTATTAGGGATTCGATACACACCATAGCTACTCGCAAACCACTGGGATCCATCTTTCGCTTTTTCAATATCGACCACTTTGCCAAGCCGCTCGCTTGAACGACTAAAGCTAATTCTCTCATCAAGAAAAGAGTAGAATCCGTGATCAGTACCAACATAAATACGACCTTGCAAACCTATATTGAGAGCGGTGATCTTTGCTGGCAAAAATTTATCAACTAACCAGTCGGTGCCATAACTTGTCAACTTATTGGTTTCGATAGATAACGAATAAAGGTTTTGTCCCGAGGTCATCCAAAGCATGTTATCCGCTTCAAGTGCAAAGTTTTCAACGGGTACACCTTCAATCGCTCTTGGTAGATCGACCTTTTCAGCCTCTAACGTATCAGTGTTGAAACTAATAATACCTTCTGCAGTCGCCAACCAAATTGAAGAATCAAAGATCTCAAAGTCCTGTACCGGGTTAGAGTAAACACGAACGGGGTTATCTTCACTTTGAGAATCAACTAAATAGAGACCTCTGGAAGAAGCAACCCAAGACAGTTGATCGCGAACAAGTTGTACTTTGTTTATCACCACACTACTCGAGTGCATCCCCATTCCCGTTAATGGCGTTCTTGAGAATGTCCTGCTGAACAGTGAAAAGTATCGAATTCCATTATTGGTCGCGACCCACATTCCACCAGCATGGTCGTTGATTAACGAATATATCTTTTCACCCGGTAACGAAAAGTCTTGATTATCGGCTTGTTCAAATCGTGTAATTTTCCCCGTAATAAAGTTGTAGCTGATAAGACCATGCTCAGTCCCAATCCAGTATTGATCGGTTGTTTCAGCGAGAGAAAGAACATGCGAACCACGCACCCACCTTTCTTTCTCAGGATTTGCAAGATCTATGATCACTGCACCATTCAATGTGCCAATGACTAACTCACGTCTTGCCATAGAAAAATACAGCGTCTCTATATGATTTTTTTCTGATGCACCGATATGAGTAAATTCTTGGCTATCAGAAAGGTACACTCCGGAACTGGTCGCAAGCACCCATTTTGACAATACCCGCTCAGCATCGTTAATCGTAATATCGCTGCTATTGTTGTACCGATACAATTTTAGAAGCGAGTAAGTGCTAAATTCTAAAGATTGAGTATTGTACGTATAGAAATTACTGCCATCTGTAACCCAAATATAATCACCGGAAGCACCGATATTCGCGATCTCAGCCCCCGGGCTTAGACTAAATGCAAGTGCATTGCCGATTCCTGGGCTATGTCGGTACACCTCATTATCAAAGAAAGTCCAAAACTCATCGTTAAGAAACGCGACTTTCTCTGAAGAAAATTGCAAAAGGCTACCTTTTCGAGGGAATAGGGTTCTGCCATCATAAAAAAGTATTTTTCCATGCACATCATGAACCCAGAGTCCGCCACCTTCACCTAAGTACAGGTTTTTTGCCGCAAGGAAGTTCCCTTGTGCTTGAACGGGCAAAGGGTAGAAAACGGAGGGTGATGTATTTACCGCAAGAACGCTAAATGAAATGCTCATTAAGATGAACATTTTGAAAATAATTCGATACAACTTTTAATCCTGAACAGCAACAACACATGAAATATTGGTTCTCACAACGCTTGTTGCTGATTAACCAAAAAGTGAGTTTTTTTGTGCTTATTATTATCTTTCTATTTTAGCTGAAATTGACAAAGGAGAAAGGAGGTTTGATATTTGTTGGAAGGTTTTATCTTAGCGGTCACGAAAATGCCGCAAAAAGCGGCATGATTCATCAATTAACGAGAGCAAAGTGTCGTAAAGAATACTCAATATTGATTACATTCCACTCAAGCAACTTGTGTAACTATCTGTAAGCTGCTGAAGAAAATCAAAATAGCTTCCACTCTTCACTTCAACCTGCGAACCGACAGGATCAAGTTGTCCTTGTTTAGCGTTACTTCCACGAGTCACCGATTCAATCACCGCTGGTGTAAATTGAGGCTCTGAAAATACGCATTGAACATTTTCACGTACCAAAGTCTTCTTGATAGCAATCAGACTTTTTGCGCCAGGTTTACGCTCAGGGCTAACCGTAAAGTGACCTAGATTATTCAACTTAAATTCTTGTTCGAAGTAGCCATACGCGTCATGGAATACGTAGTAGCCTTTGTCTTTCACTGGCGCGAGTTGTTCATGAATCGCCTGCTGTTTCTCTTTCAAAGCAATCAAGAATGAATCTAGATTCTCTTGATACGCCATGGCGTTATCAGAGTCTGACTCAATTAGCTTAGCTGAGATATATTTTGCCGCGACCTCGACTTGATCGATACCCAACCAAAAATGCGGGTCATGGCTACCATGGTTGTGCCCTTCATGAGCATCGTGGTCTTCATGTCCAAACTCTCTCAAGTTAATCCCCGGAATCTCACTGATCTTGATAACGTTTTCTTTAGAACCAATCACCTTGGTCAAAAAAGCTTCTAGGTCAGGGCCAAACCAGATCACCATATCGGCACTATGAACTTTTTTGACATCCGATGGCTTAAGCGCATAATCGTGCGGCGAAGCATTGCTGTTCATCAACACATCCGGTTCACTAACGCCCTGCGTTAATTCTGTCACAATCATTTGAATTGGTTTGAAGCTTGTTAGAATAGTATTGGCACTTGCAACACTTGGCGCTAAAAGCAAAGTAGCAAGTATAAAAGATGAACGTGACATAATTCCTCGTTAATAGAAAAGTAGCTTAGGCTTGAGGTAAATGTTACATTATAACATTAGCGAATTGCAAATGAGTTCTATTCATGGATAATTTAATCCAACTAGATTCTGTGAGCGTCGAATTTGACGGTCGAAAAGTTCTAGATAACATCTCTCTAAATTTAGAGCGCGGCAGAATCACCACCCTGATTGGGCCAAACGGTGCAGGAAAGTCGACATTAGTAAAAGTGGTATTAGGTTTACAGACCAAATTTTCAGGCACAATAACAAAAGCTAAAAAACTGAAAATTGGCTATGTACCACAAAAATTAAAGCTCAATGATTCACTACCGCTCAATGTAGAACGTTTTCTAAAGCTCACTGGTAAGTTCAGTCAGCAAGAGATCCTTGAAGCATTGAAGCTCGTTGGTGCTGAACATCTACAAAAGAGTAACATGCACCAACTATCTGGCGGTGAAAACCAACGTGTGCTAATTGCTCGTTCATTGCTAAGAAGACCCGATCTACTGGTTCTTGATGAACCCGCACAAGGTGTTGATGTACAAGGCCAAATAGACCTGTACGACCTGATCGATACCATTCGCCACCGTTTTGGTTGCGCCGTATTTATGGTTTCACACGATCTGCATTTAGTGATGGCAAAAACAGACGATGTTATCTGTTTGCATCACCATATCTGCTGTTCAGGCGCACCTGCAGACATCAAACACCACCCCTCTTATATCGCACTTTTTGGCACCGTGACCCAAGAGACCTTAGCCTTTTATCACCACCAACACGAACATCACCATCATGATCTCGCAGGACAGCCTGTCGAAGGCGACGTGCATGAATGTTCAAACCATAAACACGGACACCACTAATGCTTGAGTTTCTTCTTCCCTCTATTTTAGCTGGCTTGGGCATTGCTCTAATCGCGGGGCCACTAGGTTCATTCGTGGTGTGGCGCAAGATGGCTTACTTTGGTGACACGCTTGCTCACGCTTCTTTGATGGGCTTAGCACTTGGCTTTCTGTTCAACATTAACTTGTATTTCGCGCTGCTGATTTGTTGTTTGATGCTGGCTGTGTTGCTAGTGACTTTACAAAAACAAAAGCTGGTCGCGACCGATACCCTACTCGGTATTTTGGCGCACAGCGCTCTGTCTTTGGGTCTTGTCGCCGTGAGTTTCTTAGATAACGTTCGTGTTGACCTAATGAGCTACCTATTTGGTGACTTGCTTGCAGTATCTCCGACAGATTTGGTATTCATCTATGCGGGTGCTGCCGTGATTGGAGTGGTACTTGCTATTTTTTGGCGACCACTATTGTCGACGACCGTTAACGAAGATCTCGCAGCGGTTGATGGCATCAACATTGATTTAATGCGTCTTATTTTGATGCTATTGGTTGGGATCGTGATTGCGGTAGGTATGAAATTTGTTGGTGCGTTAATCATGACCTCACTACTTATCATTCCGGCAGCAACGGCAAGAAAGTTCGCCAATACCCCCGAACAAATGGCATTCCTTGCATCGGTAATTGGTTCTATCGCTGTGTTCGGAGGATTGAGCTTGTCTTGGTTCTATGACACACCAGCTGGCCCGTCTGTTGTGATTAGTGCTGCGGCAATGTTTATGCTGTCTCAAATGGTTAGAAGCCGAGCTTAGCACTTATCAGTACG
>NZ_AJZM02000018.1:0-25397 GCF_000272405.2 Vibrio tasmaniensis 1F-187 | reverse complement strand
ATCTCGTATCTCGTATCTCGTATCATTGAAAACATACAAAAAAGGCTTGGTCAGTGACCAAGCCTTTTTAATATCATTCAGTTAACTTCTATCTCGTTAGATAAAAGCCAGCTGATTACCAACCCGTGATTTCACGTAGGCCTTTACCGATGTCAGCAAGAGACTTAACAGTCTTAACGCCTGCTGCTTCTAGTGCTGCGAATTTATCTTCAGCAGTACCTTTACCGCCAGAGATGATTGCGCCAGCGTGGCCCATACGTTTACCCGGAGGAGCAGTAACACCAGCGATGTAAGATACAACTGGCTTAGTTACGTTTGCTTTGATGAACTCAGCTGCTTCTTCTTCCGCAGTACCACCGATCTCACCAATCATTACGATTGCTTCAGTCTCTGGGTCTTCTTGGAAAAGTTTTAGGATATCAATGAAGTTTGAACCTGGAATAGGGTCACCACCGATACCAACACATGTAGACTGACCAAAGCCTTCATCTGTTGTTTGCTTAACTGCTTCGTACGTCAAAGTTCCTGAACGAGATACGATACCTACTTTACCCTTCTTGTGGATATGGCCAGGCATGATACCAATCTTACACTCGTCTGGAGTGATAAGACCTGGACAGTTAGGACCGATCATGCGAACGCCAGTTTCTTCTAGCTTCACTTTAACGTCGATCATGTCTGTAGTAGGGATACCTTCAGTGATTGTTACGATCAGTTCGATACCTGCATCAATCGCTTCTAGGATTGCATCTTTACAGAAAGGTGCTGGTACGTAGATAACTGTTGCTGTTGCGCCAGTCGCTTCTACGGCTTCACGTACTGTGTTGAATACTGGAAGGCCTAGGTGAGTTTGACCACCTTTACCAGGTGAAACACCACCAACCATTTGCGTACCGTATGCGATAGCTTGGTCTGAGTGGAATGTACCTTGACCGCCAGTGAAACCCTGACAGATTACTTTAGTGTCTTTGTTAATTAATACAGACATTATTTAGCCTCCGCAGCAGCAACAACTTTCTGAGCAGCATCTGTTAGAGATACAGCAGCAATGATATCAACATCAGAATTAGCAAGTACTTCGCGACCTAGGTCTGCGTTTGTACCTTCTAGACGAACAACTACTGGAACTGTTACGCCTACTTCTTTAACTGCACCGATAATACCTTCAGCGATCATGTCACAACGAACGATGCCACCGAAAATGTTTACGAGTACTGCTTTAACATTGTCATCAGAAAGGATGATCTTGAATGCTTCAGCTACACGCTCTTTTGTCGCGCCGCCGCCTACATCAAGGAAGTTTGCTGGCTTGCCGCCGTGTAGGTTTACGATATCCATCGTACCCATCGCAAGGCCTGCACCGTTAACCATACAGCCAACGTTGCCATCAAGTGCTACGTAGTTCAGTTCCCACTGAGCAGCGTGCGCTTCACGCTCGTCTTCTTGTGAAGGATCGTGCATTTCACGAAGCTTTGGCTGACGGTACATTGCGTTTGAGTCAATGTTGATCTTGCCGTCTAGACAAAGCAGGTTGCCTTCGCCAGTAATTACAAGCGGGTTGATTTCTAGTAGAGCTAGGTCGTACTGAGAGAACATTTGGCCAAGACCCATGAAGATCTTAACGAACTGTTTAATTTGATCGCCAACTAGACCAAGTTTGAACGCAAGTTCACGGCCTTGGTAAGCTTGAGGGCCCACTAGAGGATCGATCGCTGATTGGTGAATCAACTCTGGAGTTTCTTCAGCGATTTTCTCAATGTCCACGCCGCCTTCAGTTGACGCCATGAATACAATTTTGCGCGTTGCACGGTCAACAACAGCACCTAGGTAAAGTTCGTTAGCAATGTTCGATGCTTCTTCAACTAGGATCTTTGTTACAGGTTGACCATTAGCGTCTGTTTGGTAAGTCACTAGGTTTTTACCTAGCCACTTTTGTGCAAACTCTTTAACGCCTTCTTTGGTGTCATGTAGCTCTACGCCGCCCGCTTTACCGCGACCACCAGCGTGTACTTGACACTTAACGACTTTCTTGGCTGTACTGATACGACCTGCAGCTTCGAAAGCTTCTTGTGCAGTATCACATGCGAAACCTTCTGGTACAGGCAAACCGAATTCTGCAAACAGCTGTTTGGCTTGGTATTCATGCAAATTCATTTTGATATTCCGTTTATTTTCCCTTAAGGGATTATTATTTCCATAACGACACAGTTTCCTGTGGTACGTCTGTAGGGTCTTCTCAAATCAACTGCTGTCCATTTTCTAATGGCTTTACAGTTCAAGTGAAGGCCAGACGTTGAGCAGCCTAGCCTTTGAAACTTTTTACGTCTAGCTAACCGGGTTAACTAGACGTTTTAGAGATACTAAACGTCTAATAGCAGACGTGCAGGATCTTCTAGAAGCTCTTTGATGGTCACTAGGAAGCCAACTGATTCACGGCCGTCGATTAGGCGGTGATCGTAAGAAAGCGCTAGGTACATCATTGGTAAGATCTCAACCTTGCCATCAACAGCCATTGGACGATCTTGGATTTTGTGCATACCCAAAATTGCCGCTTGAGGCGGGTTGATGATTGGCGTAGACATTAGAGAGCCAAATACACCACCGTTCGTGATAGTAAAGTTACCGCCCATCAACTCATCAACAGTTAGCTTGCCGTCACGGCCTTTGATTGCTAGCTCTTTGATGCCTTTTTCAATATCTGCGAAACCTAGTGTGTCACAGTCTTTCAGTACTGGAGTCACTAAACCACGTGGCGTAGATACCGCCATGCTGATGTCGAAGTAGTTGTGGTAAACGATATCTGTACCATCGATAGAAGCGTTAACTTCTGGGAAACGCTTCAGTGCTTCTGTTACTGCTTTCACGTAGAAAGACATGAAACCAAGACGCGTATCGTGACGCTTCTCGAATTGGTCTTTGTACTGCTTACGAAGGTCCATGATTGGCTTCATGTTCACTTCGTTGAAAGTAGTCAGCATTGCAGTGCTGTTCTTCGCTTCTAGAAGACGGTTTGCAACTGTCTTACGTAGGCGAGTCATAGGCACGCGTTTTTGGCTGCGAGCCGCTGCTGGCGCTTCAACTGCTGGTGCAGATGCTGCTGCCGAAGCCGCTTTCGCTGCTGCTAGGTGTGCGTCAATGTCTTCACGAGTAATACGACCACCAACACCAGTGCCTTTAACGTCAGCTGGTTGTAGGTTGTGCTCTGCAAGAAGACGACGAACAGCAGGGCTTAGTGCATCGTTGCTTTCTTCTGTTAGCGCCGCTTTGTGGCGTTTGTCAGGAGAAGCTTCTGTATCTTCAGTGGTGTCTTTCGTTGGTTCACCAGCGACAGCACCAGGCTTAATTTTAGCCAGAAGCTGCTTAGAAAGTACCGTAGCACCCTCTTCTTCGATGATAGCTTCCAGAACACCCGCTTCAGGAGCCGGTACTTCTAGAACTACTTTATCTGTTTCGATGTCTACAATGACTTCATCACGTGCAACGGCTTCGCCTGGTTTTTTGTGCCAAGTCGCTACTGTTGCGTCAGCCACAGATTCAGGTAAATCTGGAACCAGAATTTCAATTGTCATGTCTGTATTTTCCTTTTACTTCTAGTTCTTAAGTAGGGTCAAAGCGTCGTCTACTAACGCTTTTTGTTGTTTCAAGTGTACCGACATATAGCCAACAGCTGGTGACGCTGATGCAGGACGACCTGCGTATTGAATATCAGCACCTACTGG
This sequence comes from Vibrio tasmaniensis 1F-187, assembly GCF_000272405.2. Classification (GTDB taxonomy): domain Bacteria; phylum Pseudomonadota; class Gammaproteobacteria; order Enterobacterales; family Vibrionaceae; genus Vibrio; species Vibrio tasmaniensis_A. The sequence continues at coordinate 21,678 of NZ_AJZM02000018.1, read as the reverse complement.
GATAGCAGCTCGGAAATTATGTTGGCTACTGTACCAAGCACCTTGGTTTTGTGGCTCTTCTTGACACCAAACGTAATCGACTACATTTGTGTATTGTGCGATTGCAGCTCTCACGTCCTCATAAGGGAACGGGTAAAGTTGCTCAATACGTACAATAGCGACATCGTCTTGCTCATTCTTACGTCTTTGGTCAAGCAGGTCAAAGTAAACCTTACCTGAACAGAACACGACGCGTTTTACGTTCTCAGGAGCCAGATCATCAATTTCTGCGATAGCTGGTTGGAACGTGCCTTCTGCCAAATCTTCAAGAGAAGATGTACACAAAGGGTGACGAAGCAATGACTTAGGTGACATTACAATCAGTGGACGACGCATTGGTCGAACAACCTGACGGCGAATCATGTGATAAACCTGAGCTGGCGTTGAAGGAACAACAACCTGCATGTTTTGTTCAGCACACAACTGAAGGTAACGCTCAAGACGCGCAGAAGAGTGCTCAGGGCCTTGGCCTTCATAACCGTGAGGAAGCAACATAGTTAGACCACATAGACGTGCCCACTTTTGCTCACCTGATGAAATGAATTGGTCGATAACAACTTGTGCACCGTTTGCGAAATCACCAAATTGTGCTTCCCAAAGGGTGAGACCGCTTGGCTCTGCTGTCGCATAGCCATACTCAAATGCGAGTACCGCTTCTTCAGATAACACAGAGTCAAACACTTGGAATGGCCCTTGTTTATCATGAATGTTCGCAAGAGGAACATACGTGCTTGCATCTGATTGATTGTGCAGTACTGAGTGACGGTGGAAGAACGTACCACGACCTGAATCTTGGCCAGAGATACGAATACGCTTACCGTCGTCAACAAGTGTTGCGTAAGCCAGTGTTTCAGCCATACCCCAATCGACTTGTTTCTCACCATTCACCATGGCAGTTCGATCGTTGTACAGTTTATTTACTCGGCTTTGCAGCTTGTGGCTGTCTGGGTATTGGCAAAGTTTAGTACCAAGCTCTTTCAGGCGCTCGATATCAATCTTATTGTCCCACTCAATGTTCCAGTCGTGACCTAGGTAAGGAGACCAATCCACAGAGTGAAGTGCCATTGGGCGCCACTCTTTAACCACAACTTCACCGTGATCAAGTGCATCACGATATTCGTTAACCAGTTGAGTTGCCGTATCAATACCAAACTCACCGCGCTCCATTAACACATCAGCATAAAGCTTACGTGGTGTTGGATGCTTCTTGATTTTTTGGTACATCAAAGGCTGTGTTGCATTCGGCTCATCGGCTTCATTGTGACCGTGGCGACGGTAACAAACCAAATCAATAACAACATCACGCTTAAAGGTATTACGGTAATCCAATGCAAGACGCGCTACGAACGCAACCGCTTCTGGATCATCAGAATTAACGTGGAAAATCGGAGCCTGAACCATCTTTGCGATATCTGTACAGTACATCGTAGAACGTGTATCGCGAGGGTTAGACGTCGTAAAACCAACTTGGTTGTTTACAACGATACGAACCGTACCACCGACACAGAAACCACGCGCTTGAGACATGTTAAACGTCTCTTGCACTACACCCTGACCAGCGATAGCTGAATCACCGTGGATAGTAATTGGAAGTACACGGCTGCCGTCTTTATCGTCTAGACGATCTTGTCGAGCACGTACTGAACCGATAACTACCGGGTTTACGATTTCTAAGTGAGATGGGTTAAATGCAAGTGCTAAGTGAACGTTGCCGCCTGGGGTTGCGAAATCCGCAGAGAAACCTTGGTGATATTTCACATCACCAGTACCCCATGAATCATCGCTGTGCTTGCCCGCAAATTCGTCAAACAGGTCTTGTGGCTTTTTACCAAGCACATTGACCAGCATGTTTAGACGACCACGGTGAGCCATACCAACAACAACTTCACGCATGCCTTGTCCACCGGCATGACGAATGATTTCTTTCGTCATTGGGATAAGAGCATCACCACCTTCCAAAGAGAAGCGTTTTGCACCAGGGAATTTCGCACCAAGATAGCGCTCAAGACCTTCAGCAGCCGTTAGCTCTTCTAGGAAAGCTTGCTTTTCTTCTTTATTGAAAGACGGTTGACCAGATACAGACTCTAAACGTTGTTGGATCCAACGCTTTTGTTCTGTATTAGTCATGTGCATGTATTCAGCACCAATAGAACCACAATACGTTTGCTTTAGAGATTTGTAGAGATCTTTAAGCACCATCGTCTCTTGGCCAATGGCGTAAGAGCCGACGTTAAACGTCTCGTTGAGGTCTTCTTCGGTAAGAGTGTGGAAAGAAGGGTCCAGTTCAGCGACTGTATCTCTTTCCCATAAACCTAGGGGGTCTAGATTTGCTGATTGATGCCCTCGGAATCGATAGGCATTAATAAGTTGCAGAACCTTTACTTGTTTCGCATCGACATCTGGATCACTAACTTGGACACTGTAATGCTTTGTTTCTTGAGCGAGTCGACGGAAGTATTCACGAACACGAGAGTGTGGTTGTTCCACCGCTTCTGAAGCTTGCACAGGCAGTTCTTCAAAAACGCTTCTCCATTCGTCACTTACCGAATCGGGGTCACTAAGATACAGTTCATAGAGTTCTTCTACGTACGTTGCATTGGCGCCAGCCAAGTGTGAAGACTCGAGCCATGCCTTCATCACGCCGTTGTGCATATTTTCCCTTAACCAGTAGTTTTCACGTTTGCTGCGGTCTATGCCGAGCTATTAAAAGGCCGCCCCAAAACTTCTAGGGCGGCAATTTTTATATAACTTAAACCGAACGATTCACTAGCATGGTCTTAATGTGACCAATCGCTTTCGTCGGATTTAATCCCTTAGGACAAACACTTACACAATTCATGATGCCATGGCAACGAAAAACGCTAAATGCATCATCAAGATCGGACAGACGTTCGTCTGTCGCCGTATCTCGGCTATCTATTAGCCAACGGTATGCTGCAAGTAGGCCAGCTGGTCCGATGAACTTATCTGGATTCCACCAGAATGATGGGCATGAAGTCGTACAACATGCACACATAATACATTCATACAAACCATCTAAATGAGCACGCTCATCAGGGCTTTGTAGGTTTTCACGAGCCGGTGGCACATTGCCATCAGACACTAAGAACGGCTTAACTTTTTCGTAGTTATCGTAGAACTGAGTCATGTCTACGATTAAGTCACGCACAACAGGCAAACCTGGAAGTGGGCGAATTACGATCTTATCTTGGCCAGAAAGTGCAGACAGTGGCGTGATACACGCCAATCCATTTTTACCATTCATGTTCAAACCATCAGAACCACATACACCTTCACGGCATGAGCGACGGAATGAAATCGTTGGATCTTGCTCTTTCAAAAGAATAAGCGCGTCCAAAAGCATCATGTCAGAACCTTCTTCCACCTCTAGGGTGTACTCTTTCATGTAAGGTTTCTGGTCCACATCTGGGTTGTAACGGTATAAAGAGAAATTCAGTTTCATGGTCATATCTCCTTAGTACGCACGTGCTTTCGGCGGGAATGCTTCACGATGGATAGGTTCCATGTTCACGCCACGCTTAGTCATACTTTCTGATTCAGGGTTGTACAGAGAATGGCATAGCCATTGCTCATCATCACGATCTGGGAAGTCGAAACGAGCATGCGCTCCACGACTCTCTGTACGGAAGTTTGCTGCAACCGCGGTTGCGAATGCCGTTTCCATCAAGTTTTCAAGCTCTAAACACTCAATACGTTGCGTGTTGAACTCAGTCGACTTGTCTGAAAGGTGTGCATTTTTAAGACGCTCACGAATCACTTTCAGCTCTTCTAAGCCGTCAGCCATCGCTTTACCTTCACGGAATACAGAGAAGTTGTTCTGCATACATTGCTGAAGGTCTTTACGAATTACCGCAGGATCTTCACCGTCAGTACTGTTTTCCCAACGATTGTAGCGCTCTAGTGAACGTTCAATGTCAGCTTCAGTTGCAGGTTTTGCTTCAGCTTGTTTGTTCAAAGTCTCACCAAGGTGAAGACCTGTCGCACGACCGAACACAACCAAATCAAGTAGCGAGTTGCCACCTAGACGGTTTGCACCGTGTACTGATACTGAAGCGATTTCGCCACAAGCGAATAGACCTTGAATTTCAACGTCTGTACCGTCTTCAGTTTGTTTAATTGCTTGACCAGAAACCTGTGTAGGAACACCACCCATCATGTAGTGACACGTTGGGATTACAGGAATTGGTTCTTTAACAGGATCAACGTGAGCGAACGTACGAGAAAGCTCACATACACCCGGTAGACGAGATTCAAGCGTCTCTTTACCTAGGTGATCGAGTTTCAACTTGATGTGTGGACCCCATGGACCATCACAACCACGACCTTCACGAATCTCAACCATCATCGAACGAGCTACAACATCACGACCAGCTAAATCTTTAGCATTCGGAGCATAACGTTCCATGAAGCGCTCGCCGTCTTTATTGAGAAGGTAACCACCTTCACCACGACAACCTTCTGTTACCAAAACACCTGCGCCAGCGATACCCGTTGGGTGGAACTGCCACATTTCGATGTCTTGCATTGGAACGCCTGCACGAATCGCCATGCCAACACCGTCACCAGTGTTAATGTGAGCATTGGTTGTTGATGCGTAAATACGACCAGCACCACCAGTAGCAAGGATTGTTGCCTTCGCTTTGAAGTAGCAAACCTCACCCGTCTCCATACAAAGCGCGGTAGTACCTAAGATTGCACCATCTTCGTTTTTAACAAGATCCAGTGCATACCACTCAGAGAAAACCGTCGTTTTGTGTTTAATGTTTTGTTGGTAAAGCGTGTGTAGCAGTGCGTGACCAGTACGGTCAGCTGCCGCTGCGGTACGAGCCGCTTGCTCACCACCAAAATTCTTAGATTGGCCACCAAACGGACGTTGGTAAATGCTGCCGTTATCAAAACGAGAAAATGGAAGACCCATTTTTTCTAATTCGATAACCGACTCAGGGCCATTTTTACACATGTATTCGATAGCATCTTGGTCGCCGATGTAATCGGAACCTTTTACCGTATCGTACATGTGTTGTTCCCAGTGATCTTCATGCGCATTACCAAGAGCAACGGTGATACCGCCTTGCGCAGATACAGTATGAGAACGAGTTGGGAAAACTTTAGAAAGCAACGCACAAGATAGGCCTTGCTCAGAAATTTGTAGCGCGGCGCGCATACCAGCACCACCAGCGCCAATTACTACAGCATCAAACTCACGAACAGGAATAGTCACTTACGCACCCCACAAAATAAACAGACCAGAGAAGAAATATCCTAGAAGAACCGCAACAACACCGACTTGAAGACCAACGCGCAATTTTGCACATTTGATGTAGTCAGTTAGTACTTGCCACAAGCCGATCCACGCGTGAACCAAAATTGAAGTAAGCGCTAACATGGTGAAGACTTTAGTGAAAGTACCACCAAAGAATTGCGTCCAAGATGCGTAAGAAATATCACCTGAGAAAGCACAGAAGCTCACTAGGTAGATAGTGTAAAGCGTCATAATGATGGCTGTTGCACGAATCAATAGATAATCATGCACACCATTACGACCAAAAGTAGAAACGTTGTTTACCATACTAAGATCCCCGCTAGTAGAGACAATACCGCTGTTGCTGCGAATGCACCCTTCGCGCTCTTAGCGCCAGATTCCAGCTCTTCAAAGTGACCAAGGTCCATAAGAAGGTGACGAATACCACCAGCAATGTGGTAAGCCAAAGCGGTTAAAATGCCCCACAGAATAAACTTCACGAAGAAACCGTCGACAATGTCGCTAGCTTCCATAAAGCCTACAGGGGAAGAGAGGGAAATGGATAGTAACCAAAGCAGAATTCCGATCGCAACAAAAGTAATCACCCCAGACACACGGTGTAGGATGGAAGCTATTGCTGTGATAGGAAAGTGGATGGTCTGTAAATCTAAATTAACAGGTCTTGTCTTTCTTTCTTTCACGGGCTCGCTCACTCAGCTCCATTGAGCATGATGGTCATTAAATAACCTTATGTATTGTTATGGACAAAATTTGATTGCAAACCCTCAAAATTTAACATTAACTTAACAAATAACGTAAGTTGAGCCTTAGATTATTGTAAAATAATTGTTAACAACCAGGTTTCCGAAGACACCTCACATTCCTTCTTAGCCTTGCATTTATAAGGTTTTAACCAAACTTTTCAGCGCCACTATACGGCTGGCAACATTCTAATACAATTGATGCAACAAATAATGCTACACAGCACAGACTTTTAACGAATTTAATGTAAAAAACACTAACAAGTGCACACAAAGCTGCAGAAAAATTGACTTTCTGACGTAAGACCAGTAAAAAAATGGCACATAAACATCCTGGACGGATTAATAATAACAAAGGAGATTGTTATGGCGGATAAGAAAGCTACCCTTCATATTGAAGGTCAAGCGCCGATCGAATTGCCGATTACAGAAGGTGTACTTGGTACTCCAGTCATCGACGTTCGTACACTGGGTTCTAATGGTTTTTTCACTTTTGATCCTGGTTTTCTTGCCACTGCATCTTGTGAATCGCAAATCACTTATATTGACGGTGGAAAAGGTATCCTTCTACACCGTGGTTATCCAATTGATCAACTGGCCAATAACGCTGATTACTTAGAAGTTTGTTACATTCTTTTATACGGCGAAGCTCCTTCTCGAGCTCAATACGAAGAGTTCAAGACGACTGTCACGCGTCACACCATGGTTCATGAGCAAATTGCTAGTTTCTTCCACGGCTTCCGCCGTGATGCTCACCCAATGGCTGTTATGTGTGGTGTGGTAGGTGCGCTTGCTGCGTTCTATCATGATTCATTAGATGTTAATAACGACACACACCGTGAAATTGCGGCATACCGCCTAATTTCAAAAATGCCAACACTGGCTGCAATGTGTTACAAATATTCTATCGGTCAACCGTTTATCTACCCACGCAATGACCTAGGCTACGCAGAAAACTTCCTGCACATGATGTATGCGAATCCATGTGAAGAATATGAAGTGAACCCTGTTGTTGCTCGCGCAATGGACAAAATCTTTACGTTACACGCAGATCACGAACAAAATGCTTCAACGTCAACAGTTCGTTTAGCTGGCTCTTCGGGCGCAAACCCATTTGCTTGTATTGCTGCTGGTATCGCTTCTTTGTGGGGTCCGGCTCACGGCGGTGCTAACGAAGCTTGTCTAATGATGCTTGAAGAGATCGGTAGCGTAGACAACATTGAAGAGTACGTAGCAAAAGCAAAAGACAAAGATGATCCATTCCGTTTAATGGGCTTCGGCCACCGTGTTTACAAGAACTACGATCCACGTGCAACGGTAATGCGCGAAGCGTGCCACGAAGTACTTAAAGAGCTGAACATTCAAGATCCACTACTTGACGTTGCAATGGAACTTGAGCGCATCGCTCTTTCTGATGAGTACTTTGTATCGAAGAAACTATACCCGAACGTAGATTTCTACTCAGGTATCATTCTGAAAGCGATCGGTATTCCGGTATCAATGTTCACAGTAATCTTCGCGATGTCTCGTACTATCGGTTGGATTGCACACTGGAACGAAATGCACAGCGATCCGACGAACCGCATCGGTCGTCCTCGTCAGTTGTACACTGGTGAAGAACAGCGTGATTTCCAAGCTCTACACGAGCGCGAATAGTAAAGTTTCGACTTTTCTAATCGATTAAAATCAAAAAGGGTTGATGTATTAACATCAACCCTTTTCTTTTATATGCTCTCAACTCCGTCATCCTCAAGAGTGAGGGACGAGCGAGTTGGGGATCTCACTAATTGTATCGACAAGCTTTTAGACATTCCCTACTCCTTCCTTCGTCAGTCTAGGGAATGACGAATTACTTGAGATCTCTCGAAATAAAATCCATTAGAGTTCTAACTAGCCAGTCTCATCGACGGGTACAAATTTATAGTGACTCGTATCCTACATCCCATATTTTCTTTTTATACCGGGTTGTCGATATCGATAAACTCAACATCTAAGCCATGTTCTTTCGCTAACCACTCACCTAATGCCTTCACACCATAACGTTCTGTTGCGTGGTGTCCTGCTGCAAAGTAATGAATATCTTGCTCACGCGCTGAGTACGTAGTGCGCTCTGAAATCTCTCCAGAGATAAACGCATCAATACCTTGAGACGCCGCTAACTCAATGTAGTCTTGACCACCACCAGTACACCAACCGACAGTCGTAATCATTTTGTCTTGGTTCTCTGGAGCAATGTGTAATGGCTTGCGGTTCAAAGCTTGGCCAATCTTTTCTGCGAACTCTGAACCGGTCATTGGCGCACTCAACTTGCCAAACATCGCAACAGATTGTGGGTGCCCTTCTAAACCGCCTTCGACTTCGATATCAAGCAACTCAGCAAGCTTGGCGTTGTTGCCTAACTCAGGGTGAATATCAAGAGGCAAGTGGTAACCCAAAAGGTTGATGTCGTTTTTAATCAGGGTACGAATGCGCTTGCCCTTCATGCCACGAATCGCTTCTGACTCGCCTTTCCAGAAAAAGCCATGATGCACTAATAACGCGTCTGCGTTCAGTTCTACCGCTTTATCAATCAAGGCTTGAGAAGCTGTCACACCAGTAACGATATGCTTTACTTCTGGCGCACCTTCAACCTGCAAACCATTCGGGCAGTAATCTTTAATCTGCTGTGGCTGCAGTTTTTCGTTAAGAAGCTTTTCTAATTGTAAGTTATTCATTTTTATTTCCAGCTTACCTTTATAATAACGTCGTTATATCAATTTACGGGTAGAATGTCGAAAGCCCCAGGGTTATGTTTATAAAGAGCTAGTTTATGAGGAACAGATGACAGCACTGCAACGTTTTTACCAATGGGTTATCGACTCGCCACCGTTACTGGAAATCAAACCACCGATTTCGGATCTCAGTGCATTCTCTAGCCGCCATGCCATCGACTCATCACATACTTATGATGGAAACCCTAGATTAGGTTTCCTCTACCAGCACCTATGTGAACAAGTCATCGATGCTTCGGATAATTACTTAATCAAGCATGATGAGATTCAGATCAATGTGGAAGGTAGAACTCTCGGTGCAATCGACTTTATTCTTGAAGAAGAGAGCAGCCAAAAGCTGCAACATTGGGAAGTGGCGATTAAGTTTTATCTGCTCCATGAACAGACATGGTTTGGGCCTAACTCTCATGATCAATTGGATAAGAAGCTCGATAGGATGCTAAGCCACCAGCTTGGTATGTCATCTTCAGCCGCCTTTATTGAACAGTATCCAGAGATCGATGTCGACTCAAAACATCTCCTCATGCAGGGGCGTCTATATACCAACCCCTTCTTAGATCAAAAAGTACCTACTGAATGTTTGGGCTACGAAATTAATTCAAGCCAAGTAAACGGTTTTTGGTGCTATCAAAACCAAGCTCATTTAATTACTGAAGTGCTCTACCCTCTCACCAAAGAGCAATGGGCAGCGGGCACTGATGATTTCACCTGCGAGCCTATCACCGAGTTTGGTGATCGCTTCGTTCATGGGCAAACCAAATCAGGGCAGTTTTGGTTTGTGATGCCGCAAAGTTGGCCACACGGATAATCTATTCAGTTATTCAACCACTTAGTCCTAGCCGCTTTATCCACAAACTGATAAAAAAGGGCTGATGCTTTCACATCAACCCTTTCACTATTTACCTTATGACTCTACTAATCTGTATTCGATTATAGGCCAGCAGCTGCAAATACTTGATTAACAATCTCTTGAGCTTCTGCTTCGATTGCTTTTAGGTGCTCTTCACCTTTAAAGCTTTCACAGTAGATCTTGTAGATGTCTTCAGTACCTGATGGGCGAGCGGCAAACCAACCGTTCTCAGTTGTCACTTTTAGGCCGCCAATCGCAGCGCCATTACCTGGAGCATGCGTTAGGCGTGCAGTAATTGCATCACCAGCAAGCGTCTCAGCTGAGACCATCTCTGGAGATAGCTTCTTAAGCACGTCTTTTTGTGCACCGTTAGCTACTGCTTGAATACGGTTGTACTTAGATTCGCCGTGTTTAGCGGCAAGTTCTTCGTAGTATTCTTGTGGGTTCTTACCCGTTACTGCTGTGATCTCGGCCGCAAGTAGGCAAAGAATCAGGCCATCTTTATCTGTTGACCAAGGCGTACCGTCTTTACGTAAGAAAGATGCACCCGCACTCTCTTCACCACCGAAACCAAACTGACCGTTATAAAGGCCATCAACGAACCATTTGAAACCAACTGGCACTTCGCAAAGCTCGCGACCTAAGTCAGCAACAACGCGGTCAATCAATGCACTTGATACCAGAGTTTTACCAACAGCAACGTCTTTACCCCAACCTTCACGGTTGCGGTACAGGTAATCAATACACACTGCTAGGAAGTGGTTTGGATTCATTAAGCCTTTTGGCGTAACAATACCGTGGCGATCGTAATCAGGGTCGTTACCAAACGCTAATTGATAGTCGTCTTTAAGAGCCAGTAAACCTGCCATCGCGTATGGAGAAGAGCAGTCCATACGAACCACACCATCTTTGTCTAGAGACATAAATTGGAACGAAGGATCAACCGCTTCACTGACCAGAGTAAGGTCTAGGTTGTACGCTTTGCCAATTTGACGCCAGTAATCAATACCGCTACCACCCAGTGGATCAACACCAATCTTGATGTTTGCTTTCTGGATTGCTTCCATATCAACCACGTTAACCAAGTCAGCAACGTAAGGAGCAACTAAATCAACTTCTTTCACTAGCTCAGACTGTTTAGCCTGTGCGATAGGAGTGCGCTTAACGCCTTGCATTTGCTCAGCAATGATCACATTCGCACGATCTTCAATCGCTTGAGTCAGTTCAGCTTCAGCAGGGCCACCGTGTGTCGGGTTGTATTTAATGCCCCCGTCTTGAGGTGGGTTATGTGAAGGCGTGATAACAATGCCGTCAGCTTTTTTATCATTCACTAGATTGTGCGTAAGAATCGCGTGCGAGATACCTGGAGTTGGAGTAAAGCCATTGTTTTCTTGAACGATAACTTCAACGCCGTTTGCAACTAGCACTTCAATAACCGTAGAAAAAGCAGGCTCAGATAGAGCGTGAGTATCTTTGCCTAAGAAAAGTGGGCCTGTTGTACCTTGATCGGCACGAACCTCAGCAACCGCTTGTGCGATCGCTAGAATGTGGTTTTCATTAAATGTTGATTTGTCTGCTGTACCGCGGTGACCTGAAGTACCGAACAGTACTTTATGATCTGGGTTAGTAGCATCCGGTTGCTGTAAGAAATAGTTTGCAACTAAAGCCGGGATATTATGAAGATCTTCCTGCAGAGCTTTCTGCCCGGCACGAGGGTGCATAGCCATTATCGACATCCTTATATAAAATTTAAAAAACAAAAAAACCTCATAATATCTTCTTAGCCATGGATATTATGAGGTTTAAATCAGATTTCGTTAAATTGAACCTGTTACTTTTTCTATCAATTCTGCTTGGAAACTCATGCGGCTCATAAGCTGTTCAACCATCTGTCTTTTTCGGCTTGTATTGTTATTCGTAATAACCCAAAAAGGACTTTGTGGAATAGCTTTAGGCTTAGTTGTGTTGCCGTTTGCTAACAACGTCGCTTCGTTGTCTGCAAAGTAAACACGCTTACGGCCTTTTACTTGAGTTGCTTCTGAAAAGCTTAAAGGGTCGATTTTATGCAGTGTTGATAACACAAGCATGAAACGATCAATGGCTTTCTTTAGTGATGCAAACTCATCTGATATTAGTAGTGAGCGCATTTCTTTAACGCCATCGAACTTCTCTGGAGTAAAGCCTACCTCTTTGCTAACAACGATACCTTTTGGCTCAACGATCTCTTCGATCGGAACCGTGCCTTGGTTATCAACCAGTAACAAGCGGCGCAGAATATCTGAAGCGCTTTCGCCAATACGTTCTGTCTGACCCGCAATAAAACGGTATAGGTCCTCATCAACCTCAATTGTTTTCATTCGCTTTTCACAATCTCAATGTTTAAACTCTGAGGGATTATAGCGAGATCCGCGCGGATACTCTACGTCAAACCCACCATGAATAAGATAAAAATGTCAGTACAGCTCAACTATAAAATTGAAGGTGAGGGTCACACCATTGTTTTGATCCATGGATTATTCGGAAATTTGGACAACCTTGGCTTGCTCGCTAGGGATCTAAAAGCCGATCATCAGGTACTTAGCATCGATCTACGTAACCACGGTCAATCTTTCCATAATGACACTCATAATTATCAAGCTATGGCACAAGATGTGGCTCAACTGCTGAATGTTCTAGAGCTAGAAGATGTCACTGTGATTGGTCACTCGATGGGTGGCAAGGTAGCGATGGCACTGACACAGCACCTGACGCTGCGTAAATTGATTGTCTTAGATATGGCACCAGTCGCGTACACCCAAAGTCGTCACGACAACGTATTCGCAGGCCTACAAGCTGTGATAGAAGAAAAACCGACATCACGCTCAGAGGCGCTTAAGGTCCTCGCAAAACATATCGAAATTGATGGGGTTCGCCAGTTCTTAACGAAATCTTTGTTCAAATCAGAACAAGGCATCATGGAATGGCGTTTCAATGTTGCCTCGCTATTAAACAACTACCCACAGATTATTGGTTGGGAACCGATTGACAAAACCTCGGTCAAAACCTTGCTAATCAAGGGTGGTGACTCAGATTACCTGACGGCTGAACATCAAACCGCCGTTCAACAGCAGTTTTCCAACGCAAAGGCACATGTTATCGCCAATACTGGACATTGGCTACACGCGGAAAAGCCCGCTGAAGTGCTCCGTGCAATAAGGAAATTCATCAATTAGATAGGTTGATTAGTCGATATAAATGAGAGCTGTGTAATCACAGCAGATTAACTTTATCTCACAACAGTGATATAGTGCGCCCAAGCAAATTTGGTATATAAGGTTCCCATGCTTTACGACTACATGAACATCATTGAATCTGTTGGTTTAGATCTTCTGTTTGCCGCGATTTTCTTTCTAATCGGAATGGCAATTAAAGACGTTCTAAAGCAGGGAAATGTTCCTGCATTTGGTCGTCGTATCGTATGGTTAGTACTTTTCCTTGGCTGCGCAGGCTTTATCGCAAAAGGGATAATCCAACTAAGCTGGGAAGGAACTGGAATCTAACGATTTCCTCCGAACTTTATTACACCGACAACAGACAAAATGAAAGGTAATGATTCTATGGCAAGTGTAGGTCTCTTCTTTGGTAGCGATACAGGTAACACTGAAGCTGTTGCTAAGATGATTCAAAAGCAATTGGGCAAGCAGCTCGTTCAAGTTCAAGACATTGCAAAAAGCAGCAAAGAAGATATCGATAACTTCGATCTGCTGCTGCTTGGTATCCCTACGTGGTACTACGGCGAAGCACAATGTGATTGGGATGACTTTTTCCCTGAGCTAGAAGCTATTGATTTCTCAACTAAGCTTGTTGCTATTTTTGGTTGTGGCGACCAAGAAGATTACGCAGAATACTTCTGCGATGCTATGGGTACTATCCGTGATATCGTTGAAGCAAAAGGCGGTACTATCCTAGGTCACACGTCAACTGAAGGCTACGAATTCGAAGCATCGAAAGGTTTAGTTGAAGGCGATGACAGCCAGTTCGTTGGTCTATGTATCGATGAAGACCGTCAACCTGAGCTGACTGATGAGCGTGTATCTAACTGGGTTAAACAAGTCCACGAAGAGATGTGCCTGGCAGAGCTTGAAGACTAATTCATTAGCGGTCATTAATTGTTACAATTAATGACCGTTATGTAGATATGAAAAAACCTCCTTATAGGAGGTTTTTTTCTATCCAATATTTATCAATCAACACTCAGCTTCTAATGCTTCGTCATCCTCTCTAAATTGTGGCTTCTTTCTCACATAGAGAGTTCGCTGAATTTCCGAAACCACACTTCCCTGCTTATCTTTAACGTGGATGATAAATTCGGGGAAACACTTCTCACCAAGTTGTGTCTGACGATAGATATCCTCAAGTTGTCCTTGGCTTATCTCAAAGTCTGCATACAAGTCGGATTGACCAGGCTTGATAAAGTTAATACTCGCCTCTTTATCCCAAACATAATATCGCTCACCTAAAATCCCCATTAACATTAACGAGTAAACGGGATCGGTAAGAGAAAAGATACTGCCTCCATATTGAGTCCGATTAGCGTTCTTATTCCACCACCGCAACTTGAGCACAGTCTTAACAACCCTAAAGTCAGCGCTAATGTGGGCTATTCTAATTCCCGAGCCCCAAAAGGGAGGCCAAATATTGAGTGCAAATTTTACAATATTAGGTTTATATATTTTTGCGAGTTGCTTATTCATAACAACAATCCATGTTCATATCAAAAAACACCGTCACCTGACTGGTCGTACCTCCACTATAAGTGAGATACTTCCAATTTACAAAACAGATTGTGATGTCAGTGAGTAACCCTTTGAAGTTCGTGGTTTATTGTTATGCCTGACTAAACTATAATGGTATTAATATTGAATTCTGTTAATTGCTGCAGATCATCAACAGGAAAGTATATGTCAGACAATAATCAAGCGCTAAAAGATGCTGGTCTTAAAGTGACCCTCCCACGGCTCAAAATTTTAGAAGTATTACAACAACCAGACTGCCAACATATTAGTGCTGAAGATTTATATAAAAAGCTGATCGACTTAGGTGAAGAGATTGGTCTTGCGACCGTTTATCGCGTACTAAACCAATTCGATGATGCAGGCATTGTAACTCGTCACCACTTTGAAGGTGGTAAGTCTGTATTCGAACTTTCAACACAGCATCACCACGATCACCTAGTATGTTTAGACTGCGGTGAAGTTATCGAGTTCTCTGATGATCTTATCGAAGAAAGACAAAAAGAAATCGCTCAACGCTACAATGTACAGCTAACTAACCACAGTTTGTATCTGTATGGTAAAAGCATCACTGGGGATTGCAAAGGCAACCCAGACGCACATAAAGCGAAGAAGTAACACAGAACGCTGGCTTAGGCCGGCGTTTTTATTTGGGCTGATATTGTATTAAGAATCACAGTAGCTTGGCCCACAATTTGGTTATTTCTCAGATACAAAAAAACCGGCTCTAAGCCGGTTTTTTATTAAGCGTCTCTTGAGAAACTAAGCTCCGAGAAACAGAGCTTGGAAAAATAGAGTAGAGAAAAACAAAGCCATTAAGCCTCAGTTTTACCCCAAGTGTCACGTAGACCAACCGTGCGGTTGAATACTAGCGCGTCTGCTTTAGAGTCTTTCGAATCTACACAGAAATAACCTGTACGTTCAAACTGATACGCTTGCTCTGCCACACCTTCTGCTAGGCTAGGTTCAACAAAACCGTTTAGCGTAACAAGTGATTCAGGGTTTAGCGTTGCAGCGAAATCATCTGCAGCAGCAGGGTTTGGCACTGTGAATAGACGATCGTACAAACGAATCTCAGCAGGCAACGCTTTATCAGCAGATACCCAGTGAATAACGCCTTTCACTTTACGCCCATCTGCAGGGTTCTTACCCAATGTTTCATTGTCGTAAGAACAGAAGATAGTCGTAATGTTGCCTTCTGCATCTTTTTCGATACGTTCAGCTTTGATCACGTAAGCACCACGTAGACGAACTTCTTTACCTAGAACCAAACGCTTGTACTTTTTGTTTGCTTCTTCACGGAAGTCATCACGCTCAATCCAAACTTCTCGTGTAAATGGTACTTCACGAGTACCCATTTCTGGCTTGTTCGGGTGGTTTGCTACCGTTAATGTTTCTACTGTATCAGCGTCGTAGTTTTCAATCACGACCTTGATCGGATCAAGAACAGCCATTGCACGAGGTGCATTTTCGTTCAGGTCATCACGGATACAAGATTCAAGTGAACCGAACTCAATCATGTTCTCTTGCTTAGTCACACCAATACGTTTACAGAATTCACGAATCGAGCTTGAAGTGAAGCCACGACGACGCAAACCAGAAATAGTTGGCATACGTGGATCGTCCCAACCTTCAACTAGGTTTTCAACCACAAGTTGGTTCAGCTTACGCTTCGACATTACCGTGTATTCAAGATTCAGACGACTAAACTCGTACTGACGAGGTTGGCAATCAATCGTGATGTTGTCTAAAACCCAGTCATACAAACGACGGTTATCTTGGAATTCAAGCGTACAGATAGAGTGCGTAATGCCCTCTAGCGCATCAGAGATACAGTGAGTAAAGTCGTACATTGGGTAAATGCACCACTTATCAGCAGTTTGATGGTGGTGAGCAAAACGAACACGGTAGATAACAGGATCGCGCATAACCATGAATGAAGAGCTCATGTCGATCTTAGCACGTAGACACACTTTACCTTCTTCAAAGCCACCGTCACGCATTTTTTCGAACAACGCTAAGTTCTCTTCAGGGCTGCGATCACGGTATGGGCTCGCTTTACCTGGCTCTTTTAGCGTGCCACGGTACTCACGGATTTGATCAGGACTTAGCTCGTCAACGTACGCTAAGCCTTTATTAATTAATTCCACAGCATAAGCGTAAAGCGTATCGAAGTAGTTTGATGAGTAACAAATATCACCAGACCATTCAAAGCCTAACCAGCTTACATCATTCTTAATTGACTCAACGTATTCAACGTCTTCTTTTTCAGGGTTTGTATCATCGAAACGAAGATTACATTGTCCCTGGTAGTCCTGAGCAATACCAAAGTTCAAGCAAATAGATTTAGCGTGACCAATGTGCAGGTAGCCATTTGGCTCCGGCGGGAAACGAGTATGCACGCTACTGTGTGTACCATCCGCTAAATCTTTATCGATAATTTGGCGAATGAAATTCGATGGACGAGCCTCAGCTTCACTCATCTATAGCACCTCTATGTATTTAGTATTGTCAGAGAAAGTTATCTTTTGTACCAATGAAAATGGTCGCTTACAGCGCCTGTCAAAGATAGAAAGATCATTGTTGCTAATCATCCACAATTCTTCGCCTTTGCACAATAAGAACCGTCCGTTAATTGCGATTATTTCTGCTATTCGATGAAGAATAGAACGAACCGGGTTCATTGACCTTAAACAGTAGGCACAAAAAAGCCTCCCGTTTGGGAGGCTTTCAATTTGAAACTTACTTAAGAGTAACTTTACTTCTTAATTAAGTACTTCCGTCACTATGGAAGTTTTACATCAGATAGGTCTTCACCTGCACCGATAGCTTTCATTTCGCCAGCTACGATTTCAGCTAGTGGGCCTAGGATAACCTGTAGGTTGTTTTCACCTAGTTTAACCACACCTTTAGCGCCAAGCTTCTTAAGAACAGCTTCATCTGCGATAGAGCGGTCTTTAAGAGTTAGACGTAGACGAGTGATACAAGCGTCAATTGAAGTTAGGTTGTCGTGACCACCTAGTGCTTTCAGGTATTGACGTGCAACTTCACCTTTTGGTGCGTCGCCAGCAGGAGCGGCTACAGCTTCGTCATCATCTTCACGACCTGGCGATTTCAAGTTGAAAGCGCGGATTGCGAAAGAGAAAGTGAAGAAGTATAGAGCACCGAAACCAAGACCGATTAGTAGTAGTACGAATGGTTTAGTTGCTAGACCCCAGTTCAATACGAAGTCGATAAGACCAGCAGAGAAACCGAAACCGTGTAGAGTACCAAACATGTTTGCAACTACTAGAGACAGACCTGTAAATACAGCGTGCATTGCGTATAGAGCAGGAGCTAGGAATACGAACATGAATTCTAGCGGCTCTGTGATACCTGTTAGGAATGAACAGAATGCAACTGAGAACAGTGCACCACCAACTTGGCTGCGTTTTTCAGCAGGAGCAGCTAGGTACATTGCAAGTGCAGCACCTGGTAGACCGAACATCATTACAGGGAAGAAACCGTTCATGAATACGCCAGCGCCTTTATCGCCACCGAAGAAACGGTGTAGGTCGCCAGATTTAACAGTTTCAGTCACTTCTTTAACTACAGTAGTGATTTCTGGAGTTACAGAGTTAGCGAATGTGAATGTGTGCTCTTGGCCAACAACTAGAGTTTTAGCTAGTGATGGGTCAACACAAAGTTGAGTGATGTTAGCAAATACGCCTTGACCAGCAACGATGATTTCTTGACATGTACCCATACCGAACCAGAAGTATGAGTTCAATACGTGGTGTAGACCTACAGGGATAAGTGCACGGTTAAGAGTACCGTAAACGAATTGACCAATAGCGCCAGATGTTGATACTGCGTGAGCCAGTGCGTCTAGACCAGATTGAACACCAGGCCAAACCACACCAGACACAGCACCTGCAACAAGTGCAAATAGACCAGCCATGATAGGTACTAAACGTTTACCCGCAAAGAAAGCCAGCCACTCAGGAAGACGTGTTGCATGGAAAGCGTTGTAAGAGTGACCTGCGATGATACCAGCGAAGATACCGCCGAAGAATGACATGTTTACGTCAGCGTTAATTGTTGTTGCTGTCGCTGTTAGTACGAAGTAAGCAACTGCACCAGCAAGACCTGCTGCGCCGTTACCGTCTTTAGAAAGACCAATCGCGATACCTAGACCAAATAGCAATGGTAGGTTACCGAAGATAGCTCCACCAGCTTCTGCCATGAATGGAATATCAAGTAGATCGCCTTGACCTAAACGTAGTAGAAGCGCCGCAATCGGAAGTGTTGCGATAGGTAGCATTAATGCCTTACCTAGCTTCTGTGCATATCCTAGAATATTCACCAGTTGTTTCCCCCTATAGGATTTTTTAGAATTCATTTGAGAAACTTATTTTAGTCGCTCAATTTAGTCCTATTCAGTGTATTCAATTAATTTTGCCCCGCAAATTAAAACCTTACCATTTGTGATCCTAATCACCAGTTTTTACCAAATCCAGAGGTTTTTGCTAGCGAGATCATAAAACTTATTTTATCATTCAAAAAAATGAGTGTTTATAGATAAAATTCAAATCTAATCATTAGGCAAAAACATGATATTCCTAACTTTAGATTACCCTATGAATAATCATTACCAATGAACCTAAATGTATAATACAGATCAATTGTTCATATGTTTTTCAACAACTTAAATAGCTTCCCATTTTGAAGCCGTTCGCCCATAAAAGATAAATCGTTACGTAAATGATGCTCGCAAACTAAGTCCACATTTAGGTAACGAACAAATTTAAAAGATCTCACGAAATAAGGATTAGCTGACTATGTACGCGCTAAGTAACTGTAAAATTTACACTGGTAGTGATGTTCTAACCGATCATGCCGTCGTAATAGAAAATGAACTGATCAAAAAAGTCTGTCCTATCTCTGAATTGCCAGAAGGAATCGAGGTTCGCGATCTAAACGGAGCAAACCTAAGCCCAGGTTTCATTGACTTACAGCTGAATGGTTGTGGCGGTGTAATGCTTAACGATGAGATCACGGCAGAAACAATGCAGATCATGCACGAAGCAAACCTTAAATCAGGCTGTACTAGCTTCTTGCCTACGCTCATCACCTCTTCAGACGAAGATATGCGTGCAGTTATTACTGCAGCTCGTGAATATCACAACCAGTACCAAAACCAATCACTAGGTCTGCACCTTGAAGGTCCATACCTAAACGTTGCAAAAAAAGGCATTCATAGCGTCGATCACATTCGTAAATCAGACAGCGAAATGATTGAACTGATTTGTGAGAACAGCGACCTAGTTGCAAAAGTAACATTGGCACCAGAGCTTAATGATCCCGAACATATCGAGCGCCTACACAAAGCTGGCGTTGTCGTTTCAATCGGCCATACAAACGCGACTTACGCAGAAGCTCGACAAAGTTTCGAATCTGGTATCACTTTCGCTACTCACCTATTCAATGCGATGACCCCTATGGTCGGTCGTGAACCTGGCGTTGTTGGCGCGATTTACGACACGCCAGAAGTTTATGCTGGTATCATCGCCGACGGCTTCCACGTTGATTACGCAAACATCAGAATTGCGCACAAAATCAAGGGAGAAAAGCTAGTATTAGTGACGGATGCCACAGCTCCTGCAGGTGCTGACATGGAATACTTTATTTTTGTCGGTAAGAAAGTATATTACCGAGATGGTAAGTGTGTTGATGAAAACGGCACACTGGGCGGCTCAGCTCTGACTATGATTGAAGCAGTTCAGAATACAGTTGAGCACGCTGGTATCGCTTTAGACGAAGCTCTTCGCATGGCTACGCTATACCCAGCTACGGCTATCGGTGTAGAAAGCAAGCTAGGTCGAATCAAAAAAGGCATGGTTGCAAACCTAGCTGTATTTGACCGAGACTTTAACGTTAAAGCGACTGTTGTTAATGGACAATACGAGCACAATTAAGTATGAATGGCGGACAAATAGGTAACGTAGACTTAGTTAAACAACTAAACAGTGCGGCGGTATACCGACTAATAGACCAGCAAGGGCCTATCAGTCGTATACAAGTGGCTGATGTAAGCCAACTCGCACCGGCAAGTGTTACAAAAATTACCCGCCAACTTTTGGAGCGCGGCCTCATTAAAGAGGTTGCGCAACAAGCGTCTACTGGCGGTAGACGCGCGATCTCCCTAACCACAGAAGTCGACCCTTTTCATTCTGTCGCTGTACGCTTAGGTAGAGACTATATTCAAATAAGCCTTCATGACCTTGGTGGTCGTGAATTGGCTTTCCAACAACAAGACCTAGATTATTCAGACCAATCAGACCTTACACAAGGCTTGGTCAATAACCTCAAGGCTTTCATTGCTGAGCATCAGCCAAAGATCGACCAACTGATTGCCATTGGTGTCACCCTTCCAGGCTTGGTCAACCCAACGACCGGTGTTGTTGAGTACATGCCAAACACGGACATCGATAACCTCGCATTGAGCGATATTATTCGCGATACTTTCCATGTGGCTTGTTTTGTTGGTAATGACGTTAGAGGAATGGCGCTTGCTGAGCACTACTTCGGTGCAAGTAAAGACAGTCAAGATTCTATTTTGGTCAGTGTGCACCGTGGTACGGGTGCTGGTATTATCGTTAATGGACAGGTTTTCTTAGGCCATAACCGTAACGTGGGTGAAATTGGTCATATCCAAATTGATCCGCTAGGGGAACAATGCCAGTGTGGTAACTTCGGTTGTCTTGAAACCGTAGCGGCAAACCCTGCCATCGTTGATCGAGTGCAGAAGCTCATTAAGCAAGGCTATGAATCTTCTTTAACGGAACTTGAACATATTACGATTCAAGATGTTTGTGACCACGCAATCAATGGCGATGAACTCGCGAAGCAAAGCTTAGTCCGAGTAGGAAACCAGTTAGGTAAGGCTATCGCGATGACGATTAACCTGTTTAACCCTCAGAAAGTAATCATTGCTGGTGATATTACTAAGGCACAAGAGATTGTTTTCCCTGCAATTAAGCGCAATGTAGAGAATCAGTCGTTAACGACTTTCCATAGCGGCCTGCCTATTGTAGCATCACAGATCGATAAACATCCTACGATGGGAGCCTTTGCCATGATTAAGCGCGCCATGCTCAACGGTGTGTTACTGCAAAAGCTTCTTGAAGACTAAAGAAAACAATTCTGATTTTCCGCGGGCCGTGTTTGTATAAACACGGCC
>NZ_AJZM02000017.1 GCF_000272405.2 Vibrio tasmaniensis 1F-187 | reverse complement strand
ACCGCTCTTCCGATCTACAGCAAGCACAACACCAGTCAGAAGTGGGCTATAAAGAAACATCATTATTAAGACAACGGATGCCATTAAGCCATCGATTAACGCTTCAACAATACCTGTTGTGAGTAGCTCCCGGATGGCGTTGATAGAACCAAATCGAGAGACAACATCGCCTACATGGCGCTTTTCAAAATAAGCATTAGGCAGTCTGATCAGGTGATGGAATAAGTTAGCGCCCATTTGGATATTGAGTGCACTACTAAATCGCACAACGAACCAGCTACGAAAAGCGGTCACACCGGTCTTTATCAAGTTCAGTAGCGCAAAGCCCAATGCGAGAACCATCAGCAAAGGTGTGTCATGACTGAGCAGGACGTTATCAACTACCCACTGCATGTAATAAGGAGCTATTAATGCGGCGGCTTGAATGACCACTGATAACATTAATAGTGTAACTAGGGTGCGTTTTAATCCATGAACTTTCTCCCACAGTTGGTTAATTCGCATGGTCTCGCGTTTGTCTTGTTTTTTAAAGTTACTACTGGGGTGTAGTTCGAGTGCAATACCGGTAAAGCTGCGAGCAAATTCAATTGTAGATAACTGGCGCTTACCCTGAGCGGGGTCATTGATATCAACCTTTCCATTACACACTTTGGTTAGCACTACAAAATGGTTTAAGTCCCAATGAATAATGCATGGCAAAGAAAGCTGATCTAACTCTTCTACTTCACATTGTACTGCTCGTGCTGTGAGCCTTATTCGACTAGCTAATTCCATGACCTGTTTTAAATTCATGCCCTGTGTACCAATCCTTACCATGCGTCTAAGTGAGGCGACATTGATTTGGTAACCGTAGTATCCGGAAATCATCGCAACGCACGCTAATGCGCATTCTGATACTTCGGATTGCATCACCAAAGGTACGCGTTTTAGATGTGTGTAATGCAATCGATGAAGAAGGTTATGGGGGTGTCCTAACATACTCTGTGTTCTTTGGTTGTGAGAGGTGCTCATTGGGTGCCTGTTCATGCTTTTTATAGTTTGAACAACGAGTTGCTGTGCTCTTTTTTATTAATTAAATTCCACCCAACCTTATGAGTATTTACGGATAATGACATGTTATTAAAGGAGAAATTACGATTAATTATCTATAAGGGATTCGGGCATTTGATTCGTAGTATTTTTATGCCCCTAGGTTGATAAACCAATAAGAATTGAGGGTTATCAATAAATTAACTCATAAATTAATTGTGGTTCTGATGGTATTTAAGCCTTGATATAGCTAGGGCTAAACCCCTGTAGGTCTTCCGTTTACGCAAGCGCCAGTTCTGTGCCAAGTTTTATTGCTGCGTTGTACAGGCGTTATTCAGGGAGAAACATTGGTTACGTTAAGGATGAGAAATGAAGAAAGTTATGTGCCAACAAGTAGCGTCACTCTCAGAGGACATGCTTGATAAAGTTGTGGGTGGGAAGGGATACGACGGTTGTACCTCTAAACCTAAAAAGCTGCATAAAGCAGCGACGAAAAAAGGAAATACGTCAAAGGGCCGTGATTGGAGCGGGGGCTGTAATAGCCGTTCGTCTTAGGTATTGGTTTTAGGTGATTATCGTGGGGTATGTCGTTCACTTACCTCACTTTTTTCTTAAATCAGGTATTCCTTTTTATATATGGAGCACATTATGAAAACGTACTTGTTATCACTGTTTGTCGCTCAATTCCCGTTGCCTATGGCTGACAAGCCTTCTCTTGTCTCTATGTCAGATAATGCCATCATGCCTATTACTCGGCAGGCGTTGGTAGGTTGGTGGCAGTGTTGGTTTACTTTCCCGTTGATTGGTGACCGCATTCTCAACGAACATTTGAGATTGGATAAAGACGGCAGCTTCTCATCGCAAGGGACGTTTGAATACTTTTTAAGTAATCAAGACAAGCCAGCTCTCTTCTCTTTTTCAGCTCAAGGAAACTGGGACTTTTATCAGCATCAACTTCGCCTTGAGTATGCCCCTTTTGATATCGAACCCATGGGCGAGTTGAGTGAACAGTATCTAAACGACATCAAAAAAATCTACCTATCTCCATCCTATAAAGGGACGCGTCGCACTGTGTTTGATGTAGAGCTGTTACGCGAAGATTCCATGACAATTGGTGATGAATATGACAGCTGGCAGTGCGTTAGATAATAATATCCAACTTGTTTTTGAGCTTATCAATAGTTCTGAGTCCACGCTGTTTGATAAGAAAAAAGCATGTGGTTTCGTAGAGAAGTTACTGGCGCTTCAAGGGCAGGTAAATCACGAATCTGTGTCTATTTTCATTCGGTTATTGGACGAATTGCTTTTAGCTGACAAGGAACAATACCTTGCTCGAGATGTGTTACAGCGTATTAGTTGGCTCGAACCAGAAGACCTTGTGATGTTAGATAAGGTATTTTTTGTTTGGATTGGTTGTTTGGGCGAGCGCCAACTTGAATATTTTGATGTGTGGGAAGAAGTTTGCCAAGACGATACATTCATCTATTACGATAGCCGCTGTTTACTTGCTAGTGAGATTAAGGACGTTCTCTGTCGAATACACCACTGCAGTCATGAAGATGTGGCCTTGATAAAGCACCAAAGTGACTGGTTTGAGGCGTTTGTAGCAAGTCAGGAGAAACACCTCGATGAATGGTTAATTGATCATACTCGAGTCTATGATGCCGACATCGCAACTGAGCTTGAACATAGGCTCTACCGTGTTAGGCATCGTTACTACCGGCTAACGAAACTAGTTACCTTGATAGATATTGCGTCCATTGACTCATTATTTGTATTTAGCGGCTTTGATTTAGAACCTTACTACCTGTACGAAGTACTTCTGAGAAATAATTTAGCGGCAGCGAGTGATATCGTTCGGTTATTGGTTCTTTATCATCAAGGGGGGATGTACGTTGATTTCGACACACTCCCAAGTTTTGAGCACTGTTTTCCTAAAACAAATCGGCGCTTTCCTGAATGGGTGAGTAATAACATGGTCGATGTACTTAAAGCCGAGCTCGTCATGAATGTGTTTCGAACTCAGCAATTGACTCGTTTTGCACGGTGCCAAGGTGATCATCAGCTAGTAGAGAATATCGTAGCGACGTTTTTTGATGATGATAAAGAGCAAATCAAAAGTTTGCATGAAGATGTTGCTGCGATAACTGAAGATAAACTTTTCCACCCTTTTATTTTGCCTCCCGTTCACAAAGAGGGTTTGGCATTAACGAAAGCCAAAAATAGTGTGGGCGAGTTCAACAACAATGTGCTGATAGCGCCTAAGGGATCCAAGTTAATAAGAATTGTCTTAACGATGATGAGCAGTCGTTACCGTTATATGGAAGATAACGGCATTATATTTGATGATATTTTCAACTCTCGCGACTGTGACGTTAACAATAGAGTGATGGAGAGCGAGGAGTATTGGCTTCGTTTTTCGGACTATCGGTATGACCATTTACGATCAAGTGATAATGTAACGCTCTTCTTGTCTGGGCCTTCATTGGTATTAGAGGTAATTATATCGCTTGCTTATGAAGTTTTTGACATTGAAGGCTGCAGTCCGAACGCCGTCGCGTTCGCAATGAGCCACCCAGGCTTAAAGATGGCATTTGATCATCAAACTCAATTTACAGCAGAGCACATGCGCTCAACTTGGCTTAGAAACCAAAACCTCTTTTCTGATTAGTTCGATTTTAGTTATCGTCTAACATTCAAGCTGACTTTTTTAGTGCGGTTCGCTCATTAAAGCTTACCTTGAATCGCGTATATTGGGTCAAGTAACCATTCTAGGAGTGTGCGCGTTTCTAAAATAATATCAGCTTCAGCTAACATGCCTGTTTTCAATGGAAATTCTTCACCATAGGCGTTCATAAATTGATCTGGCAAAGAGGCTGTTACTCGATACATGGCTTGTTCTGTCTGAATGGGGAGGGCTTTGTCACTTGGCAAGATCAAAGCTTTGTCAATGCTCGTGATAGCACCAGTCATTAAGCCAAATTTCTGATAAGGAAAAGCATCAAAGCGGATATTGACGGTATCACCTTGTTGAACAAAACCAGCAGAGCGGGTAGGTAGGAGTAATTCTAACTCAAGGGGCGAGTTGGTGGGGATGATACTTAAAATCGGTGTACTTGGGGATACTTGGCTCCCTACTTTAGCCTGAATCGCTGTAACAGTGCCTTGCTTGGGCGCTTTCTGTGTAAATTCATATTCGCTGTTTAGCTCTACTTTTTGGGCCTGTAATAAAGAGATATGTTGTTGTATCTCAAGTAGTTTTAAGTTGTGTTGTTCAGGCAGCAACTGTTGCTGGGTTTGTATTTGTGTTATCTCGACCTGAAGCGAACTCACCTCTTTATCTATTGTTTGATTCGCTTCTTGGTATTCTAATAACGCTTCTTGAGCTTCTATCAAGGCTGTTGCTGAAAGGTATCCATCTTGAGATAAGGTTTGTCGTTTTTCATAGAGTTGGGTTTGTAGGTCAAGGCGTATGGTGTTGGTTTGTTTGGCTTTGTTAATTGCGCTTAAACTTTGATTCAGGCGCTCTAACTGGTGCTGCAAAGTGAGAGTTTGCTTGTTAAACAGGGCGTCAGAAATGGTTCGCTTTTTTTCCAACATTTTCAACTGTGTGTCTATTTCTTGAATGAGAGCTGTGGTTCGCTCTTTTCCACTGGTTAAGCCTTGGCTATTTTGAATCCGTGCAATCGGCTGGCCCTCTGTGATTTCTAGTCCTTCCTCTACCCAGAGCTGATTGAGTACCCCTGAACGAGCAAAATATAAAGTGATGACGCCTTTTTGTGGGGCTAGGTATCCCTTCACTGTCTCTTTACGTGCGAACTCAAATTGCGAAAGATAGAACAAGATGAGAACAAAGAGAGCGAAAAGTGCCGCACTGATACCATACAAGGACAGTGGCTGAATTAAAACGACGCGACCTGTTAGCGTTTGTTTTTTTGCTTCAAGAACTTGTCGGCGAAATAACATAATAATTCCTTTTTCTGTTTATTCCTTGGATTAGTGCCTTAGACTGTTTAGGTCAAATTGCAAGTTTATGGATAGTTAGGGGCTCTCTCCATGCTAGAAGGAGCGGAGAAAAAACTCAGCTTATTAAACAGTAATTACGAGTGATTTTTTGGGGGAGGAACTCTCTTGATGCAAAGGAAAACCAATCGAATAATCAAGAACTAAGAAACTCAATGCCTCATCATAAATTAGCAATAATTAAATAATTCCTCCCGAATAAGCACGTTAATTTTTAACATCCAAGCAGGGAGGTTAGGTCGGAATGCAACAGATTTTAAACCGACAGGTCAGTTGTCCGTCCGCTCTCTCTTGGAACCGTGGATTTTATGATGTTTTATGTATGAGGGAGAGTTTAACAATGAAAGTATTAGCTACTGTTCATGAGATTGAGCAAGTTGTTGGAGGGAATCCTGGTCGTGGAATTGGAAGCTGGATCCGTGATTCGCTTGATAGAGCACACGCACCAGTTGCAAGAGCTCGTTATAGCGAATATCGCCAGCGAAGAGATAGCTCGGGAGATCGTGCTGCACAGGCTCGTTCTCGTTCGCGCAGCGATATGAATGACCGCCACGACAAAGGTGGCAGTAACCGTATTGGAGGCCGTTAGGTTTCGGAGTAATTTACGATGCGGTTAATGATCTTTGCTGTGGTGGTAATCTATATAGGTTATTTTTTTCCAAGTTATATTCTGCTTGATTACTACCTGCTCATTACCCGAGAGTGGGCACTTAATCCGAGTTTGGATCGAGTGCTCTACTCCGTTATCGCCTACTACTTGTTACCCGTTATCGCTTTTTCCACGTTGTTTATTAGTGCTCGGCGAGATAAGCATTGGAAGCAGTATTCAACCTCTTGGCCTAGAAACACATGTACATGGGGTGAAGGCGTATTGGTATTGCTTGGTTTGATCTCATTGAATTCTGTATCAAATTATATTCAATATATTGTTTTTGATTGGTTTTCTCCAGGCTATTGGCAGGCTCAAGCCTACAATTTCACGCCTTTGTTTTCAGCCTATGATGGTGTGATTGATTGGTTGAGTGTGTTAAGCAGCGTTATGGACGGTGTGTTTATTTCTCCCGTGATAGAAGAGCTTCTCTTTCGTTATTTGTTGTTTGTTATTTTAAGATCCGTTTTTGGGGTTACCTGCGCAGCATTACTCTCAAGCCTAATATTCGCTTCAATACATCAGTGGGCACTTTACGCCTTTATGTCAGGGATATTTTTATGCTGGGTCTTTGAGCGATATCGCCGCTTAGAAGTGGTCATTGCCATTCATGCTAGTCATAATTTGTTTATTTTACTTTATGACCTTGTTTATTACTTGATAACACAGCTTCACTTTAATCCTTGGGAGGCAGTTGACATTAGTATTATTGCGCTGCAAGCGGGTTATCTGGTGTTGTTTTTGCTCTTTATTTATTATCAGCGAAGAGAGTTTAGGGAGGAGTAATGTTAACAAGAAGAATGTTTCTTATACTTATTTACTTAAATATCGCCTTACTCTTTTTAAGCGTACTTTGGTTTTTAGTCCCATCTTTCAAACAGTATTCGTTAAGCGATTACTATGCTTACAGCGCCATTGTGATCTTAGTTCTGAGTGCTCTGGTTGCTCAAGGTGGCCGGAGTAGTACTGAAGTGACGGACAATAAAAATAATTACCGGGCGGTTGTGTTCTTGTTAACTTTGGGCTCGATATTAATGATTAAAAGCTTCGTGTTAACTTTGATTTAGAGGCTATTATCGTCACCATCAAAATATGTAGTTTCGTGTAAATCTTTGTTATAGCGGGTACCACATACATTGCATTTTATATTCTTGTATGAATTTGAGTAACCATATCCCCCAAGCAGTAATTCACAAATTTTTCCAAGGAAGGAGGTAGATCGATCGTGCTCTATGGTATGTGGAGTGTACTTTTTGCAGTTTTGGCAAAATAGCTTCATAAAGACTCCAAAGCTTCCACTAACTTTCTCTCAAGTGAGCGAGACATTACTCGACCTCTAGAGTTGTGGCTACCAAACAAGGCAAATGCTTCACAAAAGTTTTGATTCATTATCTCTAACTTTGCTCGAAGCATATCAATATGAAAGCCGTTAGTGTCAATACTGGAACCGTGAGTGCTTGTGATATTGGCAATAATTTCTTGTATATGTTCTTTATAAGCCTCTACCTCATAGAGCAAAGTCAAAGCCTCAAAGTAATCGTTATCACTCTGGTTAAGTGTTGCTGTTTTCAGGAGAATTTTAGCCTCAGTAAGTCGTGACGAAAAAATCAGTGAGAATAGTAAATAACAGTAGCAACCTGCGATATAAGTGTCATCTTGGTTCTCATTACTCTTAACTTGCCCTAAAAAGTTAAGAGCATTTTGATAGTTACCAATTTGGCAGTCTTCTTTAATTGAAAAGTAAACCCACCTTAGATCCGTCGGGAACTCTTTAACGTTCTTTTTGTTAAGTCGTGTATTTCTTATAAGTTTGGTTTTCATTTGCTCGAGAGAATACCCTCGATGTGTAATTGAGTGTTTTAGAGATATGTATGAGAAGTGCAATGCGTCATTGTTGGGCCTTACAATCTCATGCACAAATCCGAAATAGCAAAAGTGTGTCTTGTTAAAAATTCGAGGGATGTTACGCGCAACAGAGCCCGATTCGTCTACAACTGTAACTTCAAATACAGTATTTTCTGTGTTGGCTAAAGCTAGTAAGTAGAAAAGCTCATCAAAAAAAGAAGAGCTTACACGTTCATCAGAGTCAAGATGAAAAACAATGTCATTTGAACATAGGCTAGATAGGTAGTTTCTCATATGAGAAAAGTTATCCACCCACTCTAGAAAGCAAACTTTAATTTTTGAACCGGAGTAGTGTAAGGAAAGAGCATTGTACGCTACTAAATTGGTTGCTAGTATTACAACTTCATTACTCTGTTCTATTACACTGGATATCGTTTCTTTGATACTCTGTGATAGGTGGTCAGTCATAATGCATGTTGATAATTTAATCATCACATACCTCAATATATTTAATTGCTTTAATTTTTGTTGGATTATCTAAGGAGCTCATAATGGAAATAAAGGTATCTAATTCGTTGAAATACCGGGCTAACAAGGCATCTATAGCCTTTTTGAAGTAGTTTTCATTATTAATTTTGGTTAATTTTTTAAAAATATCTGAAGGGGTTATATATTTATCGGAATTAATGTATAAAGTCCAGTCGATTATTAGATACATAATGAAGAACTCATCAAACAAATCTTCTTGGTAGTTACTTAAAGATAATAGGAAGTTCCTTTTAAGTTTGTTTTTATTTATGATTATATCATTTTTGTACCCCGAATGTATGATATATATCTGGCTTAAACATTGTATTTTACTATTGTATGGCGTTAGTTGTTCATGAACATACCCGTAGTAATAGAAATCTGATGTCTTAAACATTCTAGGAATGGAATAGCCTTTCTCCTTTTTATCTTCAGTAACACTGACTATGTAAGGACATATGGCGTTGGTGCCTTCTGGTGCCGAAAGAATAACTTCTTTTAGATTGAACTGTTCTTTTATTATTTCATCAGCATCGATGGTAATGACCCATTCATAGCTCACTTGAGATAAAGCAAAATTTCTCGCTGAAGAAAAATCATCATCCCATTCAAAATGGTAAAGTTTTATTAATTTAGATTTGATACTTTTGATTATATTAATAGTTTCATCTTTAGAACCAGTGTCTACTACAATTATTTCGTCAACATGATTGAAGAGTGAAAGGATAGCATCTTTGATACTCTCTTCTTCATTTTTACAGATTATGTATGATGATAATTTAACCATGTCGTTAATCTTTTATTCTGGGTTTTGTCTATAGAACTAAGATAAAGCACTGGCTAACTAGTCAGCGCTTTAGTAGATGTATAATATCTATACTCTCGAAAGGTATTAGCGCTGAGAGCAGCGCCTTTCCGGTCGACGTGCCGCTTTAGCCCCGGCACTATTACGATTTTCCCTGTATCTATCTAAAGCCCTAGAAAGTCCACGACTGCAACCACCACCAATCAACATCATTTCTTCTTCAGTTAATAATTTAGACATAATAATATTCCTTAGTAAAAGTTAGTCATATACCTATTAGCATGATGGGATTACCATACTAAAGCGTATCTAACCGTCAAGGATAGTATAATTTTTAATGACCATTACTAATTAATTAAATAATAAATTATATAAAATGAACTAGTATAACTGACGTTATGTGGTAGTTTCTTAAATGAAATAAATTTAATTTTTAATTAATAAAACTTTGAGTGTAATATGATGAATAAAAGTCATAAGAAATTTATTATATGGGGTAGTTTGCTGAGTGTTTTTGCCATTATGATAAGCCAGCGCAATCTTAGCCCTGAGTTAATATTTCCTAAATGTGAGATTAATAAGCCAGTTCAATCAAAGATCACTTTTTATATTGATGAGTCCGTTGTGTATAAAAATGAAATTGTCGGAAAACTGCATGAAGCCGTGGCAATGTCTAACACAATATTAGCTAACTCTTGTGTACCTATTATTCGCTCTTTTAAAGAGAGTCGATTTATATCTATGCCAAAGAGTTTTTCATCTGTTTCCTCTCTACATTCTGCCTTAAAAGAAGAAGTAGGTGCTTCCGAAATTGACCATCTTAGAAGTAACCCAATAGAGCAGTATGTGGTCGTTCTTGGTGAGAATCACCCTGTCGTCCTTGAGCAAGAGATTCACGGCATGACAATGATGAATATGAATGATAGCTTTATTGTCTTATCTGAGAAATTTCCTGTTACCGTTTTAGAACACGAATTTGGGCACTTAGCTTGGGCTATGCATGAGCAGCCAGATACTGAAAGTGGTAAGTTTTGGATTAATGAGCAAGTTTTCCCTGGTAATATAAACAAGGTAAAGCCTTACGCGGGTGCTTATCGTTGCTCGAATTACGGCACTGTCATGAGCTATGCTACACAAGTAGTTCCTGCGTACTCTAGCCCCCTGATTAGTAATAACGGAGAGTTATGTGGTCACGAAGTTAAGGGCGATAATGCTAGGGTTATGCAGGAATACGCTGAAAGTTTAAGATAACTCCTTCTAAAGTTTTCTCTTCACTTGAAGCACCCTACGGGCTACCTGCTTTATTTCGCGAACCTCCTCGCTCGTTCCTCACTCTTCGGTGGCTCAACCAAGCCATCTTCAATCACAAACAACGTGCTTTACGTTGTCTTGTCCGTTCCGGTCACAGTCAGGGCTAGACAAGCTTTCACTTTCGCGGCCAAGTGCTGTCTGAGTGTGCTTTGGCTTGTGCTCTATTTGTCCTTCGGTTGAGTTTCAGCGACTCGTTTGCGCCACTTCTAATCCTTTGCCAGCAGAACTTCACCATCAAAAGTAAAATGAACGCTACGCGCTTTTGACGGTGAAAACCGTGCCGTCAGTCGGGAAGTTAGGCGAAAACGACGATGAAACCCTAATAACCCAAGGAGCACACCATGCCACATTCCCTTTCTTTGCACACTCACAGCACTAAGCCCGCAAAAGCGAGCAACGTATCCCCGTTGCATCCGTCAGGCTCTACAACAATGAAGGTTGCGCCGTTGTCAGTTTTGATTCACTGGTCTGAATCTTCCAGGCTACAAACCGATGAAGAATTTGAGTTTGAAATCTTTGAGGCCATCGCACTCAAAGCCGCACTAGATAACCCATTAGGCGGTTACGACAAAGCAGAAGTAACGGTAAAGTTTGAAGGTGGTCATCTGCATCGGTGTCGAATTGATTTGGGGTGTGGAGGCAATGAAATCGGCTTCGCTGATCATTGCTTTCGCATCCTGGAATATTCTGAATCTCTAAAGAAATCAGAGCCGAATCATTGGTATTTAACTAACCCGCAAGGCAAAGAACTAATAGAGCTGTTGAAAACATATCAACTCAATCGACAACAAGTGGCCAATGGCCGCCAGAGCGCGTTTGAAAAAGTACGTGTAGCTAAAGCGCAGAATAAAGGGATGGTTCAAACACGTTGTGAGGTTAAGCAATGAAAGCATTTGTATTAGATACCCGACTAGTTCGACTGTTTGAAAGGTTAGCTGCCCTTAACCCGCCAGTAGGTCAAATGGTGTCGGCTTTAAATGTTGTGTTACAACAATCGGGCTCTCACATTGAAAGTAAGCAGGATTTCTGTGATTTCATTGAACAAGTAGAACGATTCCAAGCCGAAAGCTCGAGCGGGGGTTTTAGTGAGTGAAGGGGCTAGTTAACCAGATGGTGGGCTTTGTTGGCTTTGTTGCGTAATTCAGT
>NZ_AJZM02000016.1 GCF_000272405.2 Vibrio tasmaniensis 1F-187 | reverse complement strand
CCAAAACTTCTGGTGCGGATCAAAGCTATTATTAATGCCCATAGTTCTTTGGCTGTCTACTACGATCCCAATAGTGAAAGAATTCATAATACTGGCACTTACATTATGGAGAAAGTCATAGCAAAGCGACTTGCTAAGCTATCTGAGAAACGTGAATGGTTAACCGTATTTGATGAATCACACCGAAAATCCTTAGAAGGCATATCTTTCCCTCTCTCTCATAAGCAAGGGGAAGCAGTAGTAAGAAGCTTAGAGACTAAAGTGTTTTGTATTACTGGCGGTGCTGGCACAGGTAAAACAACAGTCCTTAAAGCAATTGTTGATGCTTATCGATACTCTGGATTTAAAATATTTGCTACAGCTCTTTCAGGTCGAGCAACGAAAAGGCTAAGCGAATCGATTCATATGCCAACTTACACAATTCATAGGTTAGCCATGCTTGATGAAAGTGAGTTTGAGTCAGATAAGCCGACACTTTTAATTATCGATGAAACTTCAATGGTCGATATCCTTAGCTTGTACCGTCTCATAATGAAGATACCTCCATCTACGAGAATTATATTTGTTGGGGATGACGCTCAGTTAGCACCGATTGGTTCAGGATTGGTCTTGAGCGAAATTGTTCGCAGTGATGTTGTTAGTACGGTGAAGCTGGATGTAGTGCAGCGACAAAAGGAATCTTCTGGAATCCCTTTTTACTCAAACCAAATCCGAAACAAAATCATTCCTGAAAACTTGTCCTTCAAGAATATCAGCTTTAAAAACACACCTTATGATTCCTTAGTAGATTCAGCAGTCGAACTGTATTTAGAATTGGGAGGAAATTGTCAGATTATCACTCCGACCAGAAAGTTGACTCGTGAAATCAATGAGTATTGCCAAGCAATTAAAAATCCATACGGTAAGAAAGTGTTTCTTTCATTTGATGGTGAGTTTGAAGATGTTGGGTTACGCCTTAATGACCCTGTCATTTTTACGAAAAACGACTACAAGCTTGATATTCAGAATGGCACTCTAGGTAAGATTATTGAGGTCTGTAGTCATGATCTTGTTAAAGCAATAGTAAAGGTCGAAACAGATACAGGTGCTGTAATTGACGTTACTTATGATCACATTGATGACTTGGTGCTAGCTTACGCTATTACCTTACATAAGGCTCAAGGAAGTCAGTTTGAACAGGTGATAATACCACTTTCTAGAAGTCGAATTATGGATAACTCTTGGGTTTACACTGCAATTACTAGAGCAGAAAAGTCCCTGTATTTTTTGGGCAGTGAAAAGGTACTGAGAGAGGCAATCACTACAGAAACAGCAGTTAATAAAAGACAGGTAAGTTTATCTAGTTTGTTGACTGATGAAGTAGAAAAGTTGTCAAGGAAAGTTATTGATGCCTAGCGAATGAGTGCTTGAACTCAGTAGTGGCTCAATCAGTTTACTTGATAACTAACAGAAATAGTAAACTTACTTATGGTGTTGGCACATTCATGTGCCAACACCGTACTAGAATGACACTAACAGAAAGTGCCAATGCTTCTGATATGCAATATTTTCATAAAGGGATGAGGCAAAGGAAGAAGGTAAGAATAGAAAACTAACAAAAACTTTTTTGTTAGTTGGCTTTTTTGATTGGTGTAGTAGGGAGATTCTTATTTAAACCCTAACTAGTACGGGCTTTACTAACCCACCCACTCATCCAGCTAACAAAATTTTTTATGTGATTACGCTTCTTACCAAGTGGTGGATGGCATCTTCATTGGCCGCTATGTGGGGGCTGATGGACTTGCAGGTATCAATGTTGCGTGGCCTGTGATTGGTTCGATTCTCGGTATTGGTATGTTGGTGGGTGTAGGTACAGGTGCGCTTGTCTCGATTCGCCAAGGTGAAAAAGATACTCAAGGCGCTAAGGAGATCTTAGCAACAGGTTTAACCTTGTTGTTGGCGATAACACCTATTGTTTCTGCATTGCTGTTTTTGTTTGCTGATAACTTCTTGCTTTGGCAGGGCGCAGAAGGGAGAGTGTATGAACTTGGCCTGCAATACTTACACATTCTGATTGGCGCGAGTGTCTTCACGCTAGGTTCGATCGCGATGCCGTTTTTACTGCGTAACGATGACAGCCCTAACTTAGCCACCATACTGATGATTGTCGGTGCGGTGATCAATATAGCTCTGGATTATCTGTTTATTGCTCAGTTTGGTTGGGAGTTGAAAGGTGCAGCACTGGCAACCGCGATTGCTCAGTTTGTAGTAACCGGTCTGGGTCTGGCTTACTTCTTCTCACGTCGAGCAAACCTGCGCTTGCGTTGGAATGAACTGAGACTGAAGTTATCGGTAATTCCTGAAATCTTCGCTATCGGTACATCAAGCTTCTTTATGTATGCGTATGGTTCGATGATGGTTGCGCTGCACAATGCGTTGTTCTCTCAATATGGCGACCAGTTGATGATTGGTGCTTACGCGATTTTGGGCTACATAGTGACGGTTTATTATCTCACAGCTGAAGGCATCGCCAACGGCATGCAACCATTGGTGAGTTATAACCATGGTGCGCGTAACCAAGCGAATATCCGTAAGCTACTTAAGATTGCGATGATGAGTTCGGTATTGATTGGTGTGGCGTTCGTGCTGCTTCTGAACGCGTTCCCACGTGAGTTTGTGTCAGTCTTTAACTCAGATGAACCTCAGCTAGTCGAGTACACCGTGTTGGGTATTCGATTACACATGTTTGCACTGGCGCTTGATGGTTTCTTAGTGGTAGCGGGTGCTTACTATCAGGCGGTCAACAAAGGCAGTAAAGCGATGTTTGTCATGCTAGGTAATATGCTTATCCAGTTACCTTTCTTGTACATTATGCCTAAGTTGTACGGTGTGCCGGGGATCTGGGTTGCGTACCCACTGTCTAATATTGCGCTAAGCGTGGTGGTGGTGGTGATGCTCTACAAAGATGTAAAGAAGCTCGATGTCTCACCGATGAATACAGCGGCGGCATAGGTCGTATTTCTTAAGTAGAATTAAAAAGGTCTAGCGAATGCTAGACCTTTTTGTCTCTGTGGCTGATGGGTTTAACTCTAGAAACTAGATGTTTTTAACGTCTAAACCCGCAAGCTGATGCCAGTAGCCATTGCACTGGCGGCTTTCAATCTTCATTGGTTTTTGACCTTGCTCGTTCGCTCTGAAGTTATTGATTTCAGAGAAAGTGTCGATACCCAATGGACTCAGGCGAACGACATCGACCAAGTCATGCATACTCGGCAGATCATTGACTAGGTTGTAGCAGTAACCTGATTGCGTCTGGATACCATTAAGGTTAAATACCGATTGGCCTTCTTGGCTTTCGACCTGTAGACCTGTTGGGTATTTGATGCAGCAGGTTTCGCAATCGTCTTTGGCTTTGTTCTCTGCTCGGGCTGTAAAGCAACGTGCAGAGTAAGCAAGAGGTAAGTAGCCATGGCTAAACACTTCTACTTCGAACTTATTACGAATATTAAGCTCTTCGCACTGTGTCATTACGTTGCTTAGCCACTCGCGAGAAAGCTCAACGGGCATACACCAACGCGTCATACCTTGTTTCAAGAACAGGTTCAGAGTGCGTGCATTGTAGGTGTTCACCGCAGGGCCAACAACAAAAGGCACCTTACTTTCACTTGCCAGTTGAATCGCAGATACATCATTGGCTTCAATGGCGAAGTCACCGTTATCAATGTACTTCTTCATGATGTTGACTTCGCTTGGCGCTTCCAACAACGCCATCGTCGATAGCACCACTTGCTTACCTGAATCAGACAGCTCTTTTGCTATGTCCATCCAGTGTTTTGCTTTCATCTCACGGCGCTTTGAGCACACCGCTTCACCGAGGTAGATGATGTCGGCAGAGCTTGATTTTGCTTGCTCATAGAAGCTTTCAACATCTTGTTTTGGCCAAAAATAAAGTAGAGGGCCTAATGCGTATTTCATTGAGTTCTCCATTTGGCTCTATTGCCATTTACGGTGGTAAGCGCCAAGCGTGGTTTGTGTACCTTCAGATACATTCGCCAGTGTCGCATTCCAAGCTTGTTCCACTTGGTATTGTTCAGGGTTCGCTAAGTAGCGATCGATGGCTGCGCGCCAAGTGCGAGTGACTTGCTCGACATAAGCAGGGCTACGTTGGCGACCTTCAATCTTCACAGAAGCAACATTCGCGGCGAAAAGCTCAGGCAACATAGATAGTGTGTTAAGGCTAGTTGGCTCTTCAAGTGCGTGATAACGCTTTCGCTCACCATCTACTTCTGCTTCAAATCGGCCTTTACATAGCGTTGGGTAACCTGCGTTCTCACCTGCTTCATACTTGTCGATAAGGATTTCGTTCAAGCGAGATTCAAGTCCACCATCCGTTTCTTGCCAGCGAACGTATTTTGCTGGAGAACATGCCCCAACCGTATTTGGCGATTCACCCGTCATGTATGAAGAGAGGTAGCAACGGCCTTCTGCCATGATACATAAGCTACCAAAAGCGAATACTTCGAGGTCAACGTCAGAAGTGATGTTACGAGAAAGCTGTTTGACCTGATGGATCGACAATACGCGCGGCAATACCACACGCTTAACGTTGAAATTTTTATGATAGAAGTCGATAGCGGCTGCATTGGTCGCAGATGCTTGTACTGATAAGTGCAGCTCTAGTTCTGGATATTTATTTGCAGCGTACTCGAACACCGCAATGTCAGCGATGATCAGCGCATCAACGCCTAGTGCGGCGGCGTTATCTACAGCGTTAGTCCAGCGTTCAAAGCCGTTTGGGTGAGCAAAAGTATTTAAGGCAACGTGAATTTTCTTGTTGCGGTCATGTACATACTGCACAGCACGATCGAGCTTTTTACCCGCAAAGTTAAGGCCTGCGAAGTGTCGGGCATTCGTATCGTCTTTGAATCCGATATAGACAGCATCCGCACCGCAATCAATAGCGGTTTTCAAAGCAGGTAAGTTACCCGCTGGGCATAAGAGTTCCATTTGCTCACTACCAATAGAATAAAATTGAAGCGAGTATTTTATGAAGAATTATGAATGACGGAATTGATGTAAGGCAGGTTTAGATGGATAAATCTGCTTTTACCCCATTTGAGGTACTGACGAATGGCGAATTTACGCTTTAGCTTGGTGTTGGAGGGCGTGTTTAATTAATTCTTGTGACGACGGTTTTGGGCGAACAGTTCTTCAACCTCTTGTTTTGGTTGAGGGCGATAGAAGTGGAAACCTTGAATTGAACCACAGTTGAGGTTAGACAGCAGGGTTGCTTGTTCACTGGTTTCGACACCCTCTGCAACCACGGTTAAATCGAGAGATTTCCCAAGGTTGATGATGTTTTCAATTACGGTAATTTGCTTTGGTAAGGTATCGATATCTGAGATAAAAGCTCGGTCAATTTTAAGCTCATCAATCGGAAAGCGAGCAAGGTAAGATAGAGAAGAGTAACCCGTACCAAAGTCATCAATGGATAACGCAAAGCCAAGTCTCTTAATCGCGTTCAGCATTTGAAGCGTGTGCTCACTATCACTCATTACGGCACTTTCTGTAAGCTCAAAGGTAATCGCACTTGGATCTAGCTCAGTAGAGCGCAGCAACTTCTCCATGAAATCAATCAATTTTGGATTACCAAACTGCTCTGGTGAAAGGTTGATCGCGACGCGACCAGGTAAAATACCTTGCATCTTCCAACGTTTCACCGTGGCAAATACTTCGCGCATTACCACACGACCAAGTTGTTCAATAAGGCCAGCTCGTTCCGCTACAGGAATAAATGCGGCAGGGCTAATATAACCTTCTACGGGGTGTTTCCAACGTACCAGAGCTTCTGCTCCGTTAATGGTGAAGTCACGCGCATTTACTTTTGGTTGGTACCAAACCTCAAGCCCGTTCTGTTGCAGTGCTTTTTGCAGTTCTATCTCAAGCCACAGTCGCATTCGCGCTTCTTTGTTCATCTGTTCGTTGAACTTGATCAGGCGGTTGCGTCCACGATCCTTAGCTTCATACATTGCGGTGTCAGCATTCTGCAGCAAGATACGAGCGTCACTGCCATCGTGAGGAAAGCTCACACTACCAATCGAGCAGGCTAAACGCTTGCTAAAATGGTGGAGATCGAAGGGTTGGTTGATCAGAGATATGATCTTTTCAGAGAGTATTTCAGGTGTTCGTGGGTGTTCAGGTTCAGGCAGAATAATACCAAATTCATCACCGCCTAAATGGCCAATAATAGCTTGACGAGGCAGTTGTCGTTTTAAGCGAGATGCGACCTCTTTAATCACTTTATCACCGATGTGGTGGCCAAGTGAGTCATTGATATTTTTGAAGTTATCGATGTCTAAGTAGAGCATCACAACAGGGGTCTTGTTGTGAATGAACTGCTCAAGGCTTTTGGTAAACCCAAGTCGGTTGTAGAGCTTAGTCAGTGTATCGATGTAGG
Source organism: Vibrio tasmaniensis 1F-187 (assembly GCF_000272405.2). GTDB lineage: Bacteria > Pseudomonadota > Gammaproteobacteria > Enterobacterales > Vibrionaceae > Vibrio > Vibrio tasmaniensis_A. Next base: position 27,772 of record NZ_AJZM02000016.1, on the reverse strand, counting down.
CATCTTCACTGTTAGCGGGTGTGTATTGTTTTGTTGTTTCTTGAGCGTCTTGAATAAGTACGAGTTGGGTACTGCTTCCAAGAATGACCGTCGAGTCGATATTTAACTGAACTTTACGTTCAAAGCCACATCGAGCACCCGTTAAACAAACCAAGCCAGACTCAGAAATAATGGAGCTGAGGTCATTATTAAAGACTGTTTTGGTTTGTTCATCGATAAATAATCGGCCTAACTCTTCGCCAATCAATTCTGTGGTGGAGTTAAAACCAAGTAAGCGCGCAGCTGCAGGGTTCGAAGACAGAATGTAGTCGTTTTCAACTAATAGCAATCCGTCTGGGAGCAGGTGAGATAGCTTGTGGAATTTCGCTTCAGACTCTTCTAAAGAACGGACAAGTACTTGGTTTTCAGATGTATCGAAGGCGTGAAAGATGATGTATTCAGTCTTTTTACCATTGGTAAGCGGAGATAGGCTGAAGTGAAGGCTAGTGTCTAAAGCCGTTTCGTTTAGGGTGATTTCCGCCTCAATCGTTTCGCCATTGAATGCACGCTCATAGTAAGGCTTAAGGTGTTGGTAGAATTGCTCGCCCAAGGTTTGGCGGTCATTCATGCCTACAAGCTCTGTTTTACTCAAACCAGCAATATCACAGTAACGCTCATTCACTATAAAATAGTTATGTTGAGCATCAAGTACCGCAAAAAAGAACGGGCTGTTTGCAGTAAGCTGTGTAAACCAATGTTGTAGTTGCTGGGGAGGCATCAAAGTACTACCAATTCTCCAAGAGCTATCGATAAACATTGATTGCTTTTTGTTCAGCTATCGATGTTTACTTGTGAGTGCAGCGATTCGCTGTGATTTTCATGACCAGAGTTACTATAACTGCGATTATCAATATATTAAAGGTCGAGCATCAAACTGAATTAATTTGATACATAACAGTAACTGAGATCTCAACATCATCTATGATGCTTTCTATATTATTGACAAAGTTACGGATAAGTCACGTGATAAACAAGATACGCACTCAACTAGTTCAAAATGCCGCATCAATTTTGCGATCTCCAGTCCAGTTATTACCAAAATCAGTACAAAAAAAAGCCTTATTAGAAGCATTGAAAAATGTATTCAAGGAGGCTTTAGAGGATGGTGATTTTGAGTTCTTAGAAGACAAGTGGCTTAAAGTTTCAATAAAAGATATGGGGTTAAGTTGGTGTATTAGCTACAAAAATGAGCAACTAGTTGTCGCTGATAAAGAGGTCAATGAAGATGTGAGTTTTAGTGGCAATCTAAATGATCTCGTGTTGATTGCTGGGCGAAAAGAAGACCCAGATACGCTTTTCTTCCAACGTCGACTGTCTATTGAGGGCGATACCGAGCTAGGCTTGGAAGTGAAAAATTTGATGGATAGCGTCGATTTAGACTTATTGCCGACTCCTATGAAAACTTTGTTAAATCAATTAGCTGATTTTGTGCAGAAGGGAGTACAATCCCCAGATACACAAAGTGAGGTAATGAATGCTTATTCGAACTGAAGCACCGGCAGATATACTTGTCATCGATCGTTTATTGAAATCTGTTTTTGAAACGGATGCAGAAGCTAATTTGGTTATGAGCTTGCGTGAGAATAGCCATTTAACGCTATCGCTGGTGGCTTGTTCTGATGAAGGGGAGGTGGTTGGTCACCTGATGTTTAGCCCTCTTATTCTTGATGGTGACGATCATAACTGGCAGGGGCTCGCACCTCTCGCCGTGAAAGAAGAGTTCCGCAATCAAGGCATTGCCAAATCACTGGTTGAAGACGCATTTTCTACTTTGGTAGATTTTGGTTACCCAGCCTGTGTTGTACTCGGTGATCCTGCTTACTACGGTCGTTTTGGTTTCAAGGCGGCGAGCGAATTTGGCCTGAGTTGTGTTTGGGATGTGCCTGAAGGCGCTTTTCAAGCGATTGAGTTGGTAGAAGGGGCGTTTGCTGGGCATTCTGGTGAAATTGCTTATAGCCCAGAGTTCAACGACTTATAAGCTGATTTACCACTCAATAAGATACTAACTGATTTAGTCTAAATAAAGGAGCTTGATGCTCCTTTATTTTTTGTTAGTATCAGCCCCAATGAGCACCGTTTAAGTTCACTCGAAGAATATTAATACCAACAAACCAAAGGTTACGACCGCTAGATATGTCACAAACACACGCGCAATATCTACAAGAGATGGGCATTAGCCAATGGGAGTTAAGTCACCCAGAGCGTTTGGCTGGTTATGAATCTGAATTGACTCTGTTATCGAATGATTGCAAGTTACTGTTGGTTTCACCAGAAAAACCTCAGGATGATCTCGCCGTGATGTTTGAGCGAGTACTCAAAAGTATCAAGCTCGACTTATCTCAAGCTTTACACCTTCAACCGCAACACTTGTCTGCTGTGGATTTAAGTTCGGTTGAATGGGTATGGTTTGCTGGTTGCGAACCTGCCCATGAACTGAAGGCAAAAACACTTCAATCTCCATTACTGTCTGACATTAACGGTAATAACCAACATCGCCGCGACTTATGGCAACAAATTTGTGCTTATGACTAATCAACTTTTACCCACTTCAGAACAACACCTAGACGCAATTTGGCAAATTGAGCAGACCGCGCATTCTCATCCTTGGTCTGAAAATATGATCCGTGATCTTAATAGTCGTGGAGGCAGCCACCGTGTTTTAGAAGTCGATGGAAAGGTTGTCGGCTATTTCTATGCTCAGAACATTGTCGGTGAGGTTACTTTGCTGACGATAGCGGTTGACCCTAAGCAGCAAGGCAAAGGTTACGGTAAGGCTTTGGTTGAGCACTTTCTCGATATGTGTGAACAAGCTGACGTGGAAAGTGCTTGGCTGGAAGTTCGCGAAAGTAATGTGAATGCTTTTAATCTTTACGAGAAGGCTGGCTTTAATGAAGTCGACCGCCGTCGTAACTATTATCCAACCAAGCAAGGCAACGAAGACGCCATCATTATGAGCTATCTTTTTATGTCTTTTAGCTAGTCATGTTACGTCTTTTCGCGAACTAGACCGCTAGCTCCGGAATGAGCCACAAAATAGGGTGTAAACTGACCCTTTAGAAAGTGACACGCTTTCTGTATAATCCGCACACAGAATTCAAGGGCAAGTATTATCTACTTGCCCTTTTTACGCTTTAGATCAGCAAAGGGCGACTATGTCTTTCCAACAAGAAGTGAGCAAACGTAGAACGTTTGCGATTATCTCTCACCCGGATGCGGGTAAAACCACGATTACTGAAAAAGTTCTTTTATTCGGAAACGCGATTCAAAAAGCGGGTACCGTAAAAGGCCGTGGCTCTAACCAGCACGCTAAATCTGACTGGATGGAGATGGAAAAAGAACGTGGTATCTCGGTAACTACGTCTGTAATGCAATTCCCATACAACGATTGTCTAGTCAACCTACTCGATACTCCTGGACACGAAGATTTCTCGGAAGATACGTACCGTACATTAACCGCGGTTGACTCTTGTTTGATGGTTATCGATGCTGCGAAAGGTGTCGAGGATCGTACTCGTAAACTGATGGAAGTAACGCGTCTACGTGATACACCAATCGTAACGTTTATGAACAAACTTGACCGTGATGTTCGTGACCCAATGGAAGTGCTAGATGAAGTGGAAAGCGAGCTAGGTATGGCTTGTGCTCCAATCTCTTGGCCTATCGGTTGTGGTAAAGAGTTTAAAGGCGTTTACCACATTCACCGTGATGAAACGATCTTGTATGAATCTGGCCACGGCCATGAGATCCAAGAAGTTCGCATTATCAAAGGTCTAGATAACCCTGAACTAGACGAAGCTGTTGGCGAAGATCTGGCGAGCAGCGTTCGTGAAGAGCTTGAATTGGTTATTGGCGCATGTCCTGAGTTTGATCACGAACTATTCCTTGCTGGCGAGTTGACTCCAGTTTACTTCGGTACTGCATTGGGTAACTTCGGTGTTGACCATATGCTTGATGGCCTAACTCGATGGGCTCCTGCGCCTCAAACACGTCAAGCAAATGAGCGTGATGTTGAAGCGACTGAAGAGAAGTTCTCTGGTTTCGTATTTAAGATCCAAGCAAACATGGATCCAAAACACCGTGACCGTATCGCATTCATGCGTATCGTATCGGGTACTTACGACCAAGGTATGAAGATGAACCATGTTCGTACTGGTAAGAACGTCAGTATCTCTGATGCAGTAACCTTCATGGCGGGTGACCGTGCTCGTGCTGAAAAAGCATACGCGGGTGACATAATTGGTCTGCATAACCACGGCACAATTCAGATTGGCGATACCTTTACTCAAGGCGAAAGCTTGAAGTTCGCAGGTATTCCTAACTTTGCGCCTGAGCTATTCCGTCGTATTCGTCTGCGCGATCCATTGAAGCAGAAGCAACTTCTAAAAGGCTTGGTTCAGCTTTCTGAAGAGGGCGCGGTTCAAGTATTCCGTCCTTTGCAAAATAACGATCTGATCGTTGGTGCCGTTGGTGTACTTCAGTTTGATGTGGTTGTAGCGCGCTTGAAAGCGGAATACAACGTTGAAGCGATTTACGAAGGTGTGAACGTTGCAACTGCACGTTGGGTTGAGTGTGATGACGCTAAGAAACTAGAAGAGTTCAAACGTAAGAGCCAAGCTAACCTAGCGTTAGATGGTGGTGATAACCTATCTTACATCGCACCGACTATGGTGAATTTGAACCTAGCTTCTGAACGTTTCCCAGAAGTTCAGTTCCGAGCGACGCGCGAGCACTAATCACTCTGCGCTCTATTCGAGTTAAACAAAAACGTCTATTGTTCTGCAATAGGCGTTTTTTTATTCGTGTCATTTGAGGTTAGAGGCTTAAGGTAAGTATGTTCAGTTGGATAAAAGCTTGGATTAATAAATACGATAAGTGGTGCGAAGAGCTTGGCTTAACGCCTGAAAATAAGCGCAGCTGCGTGGCTTATCGCCGTGATCCTCAAGGACAACAAACAGAGAGTAGGGAAGATGACACCAGAATTAAGTGAATTTCCGCTGTTTGACACCCATTGCCATGCGGACTTTGACATTTTTGAGCAAGGTTTTTCACTTGATAAAGGTATTGAAGGTTACGTTAAAGAAGCGAAACAGGCGCAAGTCGAGAAGTTAATCATCCCTTCTATTGGCCAAAGTAACTGGAGGAAGCTTGATGAAATCGCTCAATCTTACCCTAATGTTTATTACGCATTAGGCTTTCATCCTTACTTTTTAGAGCAAGCCAATGACGAGCAATTTTCGGAACTTCGCCAATTACTCTCATCAAAAACCAGTCAATGTGTTGCGATAGGAGAGTGTGGTCTCGACTTTTTTGTCGATGTTGCACGGGAGAAACAAGAGCGTTTTTTCATTCAACAAATAGAGCTAGCTAAGGCGTTTAAGCTGCCTTTAATCATCCATGAAAGGAAGTCTTTTAACCGACTTATTGAGCTAATAAAGCAGTATAAATTTACTTTGGGTGGCGTGATTCATGGATTTTCAGGGAGCGAACAGCAGGCTTTGGCGTGGATTCAGCTTGGTTTCTATATTGGTGTCGGTGGAACGATTACTTACCCAAGAGCACAAAAAACACGCACCACTATCTCAAAACTGCCTCTTGAGTGCCTGGTATTAGAAACGGATGCCCCGGATATGCCCATGCATGGAAAACAAGGAAATGTTAATCATTCCAAGTATTTAGTTACGATCTTAAATGAACTGTTTTTGCTTAGAAAAGAACCGAAGCAATCGGTTGCAGCGCAAATTTGGCAAAATAGCCATCGCGCATTCGGTATATGTGAATAAAATCGAAGGTTTTTGTTTATCGTTTGCGTAAATTGCACTTGGCTTGTGATTCGGCTCACATTTACGTGTGAATGGTACATGAATCTTCTACGAAAGTGTGAGGACGGCATTACTTTATTAGTGGTCGCATGAGTATAATTGCCTCCGCTTTATAGCCCCATTTTGTAACACGCCAATAAATAACTAATAAGGAAGTCATAAACTATGAGCCTGTTTATGAGCCTCGTCGGAATGGTTGCACTGATTGCAATCGCAGTACTACTATCCGACAACCGCAAAGCAATTAATCTAAGAACAGTGGGTGGCGCTTTCGCTATCCAATTCGCACTTGGTGCATTCGTACTTTACATCCCTTGGGGTCGTGATCTACTTGCAGGTTTCTCTGCTGGTGTAGCAAACGTGATCGACTACGGTAAAGATGGTACTGGCTTCCTATTTGGTAGCCTTGTTAACTTCTCAGTTGACGGTATCGGATTCATCTTTGCATTCCAAGTTCTACCAACACTAATCTTCTTCTCTGCTCTTATCTCTGTACTTTACTACATTGGTGCGATGCAAGTTGTAATCAAGGTTCTTGGTGGTGGTCTTCAGAAAGCTCTAGGTACTTCTCGCGCCGAGTCTATGTCTGCAGCTGCAAACATCTTCGTTGGTCAAACGGAAGCGCCTCTAGTTGTTCGTCCGTTTGTTCCTAAAATGACTAACTCTGAACTATTCGCAGTAATGTGTGGTGGTTTAGCGTCTGTTGCTGGTGGTGTACTAGCGGGTTACGCATCTATGGGTGTACCTCTAGAGTACCTAGTAGCAGCGTCATTCATGGCAGCACCTGGTGGTCTACTATTCGCTAAAATCATCAAGCCTGAAACTGATGAAGTTGACGAGAACCTAGGTTCAGACATCGACGGTGGCGACGACAAGCCTGCTAACGTTATCGATGCAGCTGCTGGCGGTGCGTCAGTTGGTCTACAACTAGCACTTAACGTTGGTGCAATGCTACTAGCATTCATCGGTCTAATCGCTCTTATCAACGGTATCCTAGGTGGCATCGGTGGTTGGTTCGGTATGGAAAACCTAACTCTAGAACTTCTTCTAGGTTGGATCTTCGCACCGTTAGCATTCATCATTGGTGTTCCATGGGAAGAAGCAACTATTGCTGGTTCTTTCATTGGTCAGAAGACCGTTGTTAACGAATTCGTTGCATACCTAAACTTCGTACCATACATCGGTGAAAACGCTCAAATCGTTGAAGCGACTGGTCAAGTAATGTCTGTTAAGACTCAAGCAATTATCTCGTTCGCTCTATGTGGTTTCGCAAACCTTTCTTCAATTGCGATTCTTCTAGGTGGTCTAGGTGGTATTGCTCCAAACCGTCGTCACGACATCGCACGTATGGGTGTTAAAGCGGTTGTAGCTGGTACTCTATCTAACCTGATGGCAGCAACAATTGCTGGCTTCTTCTTATCTTTCTAATCAGTTAGAAATCGATATATAGACGCCATAATAATATCGCCCCGTAGCAAGAAATTGCTGCGGGGCTTTTTTGTTTTTGGGCCTAGTGATTTTGAGCATTAGCATGAGTGAATGCTTGGAGTCGAAAATGGGTCTAGAATGTTTTTTTGAGATACAAACCGTTTGCGTTCTAAGGAGCACTACAATTTATTGATGGATACCTATAATGTATTAGCTAAAGGGATAGGATGTCTCTGCTGGCAAGAAAGTAACATTGAGATTAGCTCGAACGTTATTCTTCTGGGATTAAGCCAAACTTAGCAATACGCTATATTAGCAATACACTATAGATGTTAGACACAACATGACTGATTTGTTGTGCCATAGACCAAACTGGTACTGTGCGGTGACAAGGATTGCAATTGGTAGCGAAAGTTATCAAGTCTTCAGGGAACCAAGTCCGTTCATTTGTGACTACTGAGCATTACTTAAATATCCATCTATACTGGATGGATGGTGAAGTAGTTAACTATTTGAATATATTGATCGGAGATAGAAATGAGCGATTTAAAAGCAGCAGCTCTACGTGCACTTAAACTTATGGACCTAACTACGCTAAATGACGACGATACTACTGAAAAAGTAGTGGCACTTTGTCATGACGCGAAGACTGCAGTTGGCAACACCGCTGCAATCTGTATTTACCCTCGCTTTATCCCAGCCGCTAAGAAAGCGTTGCGTGAGCAAGGTACTCCAGAAGTACGCATCGCGACTGTAACTAACTTCCCTCATGGTAATGACGACATCGAAATTGCTGTTGCTGAAACAAAAGCAGCGGTAGCGTACGGCGCAGACGAAGTTGACGTAGTATTCCCATACCGTGCTCTTATTGCTGGCAACGAAGAAGTGGGTTTTGAGCTAGTTAAACAATGTAAAGCCGCTTGTGGTGACATCACGCTTAAAGTGATCATCGAAACTGGTGAGCTAAAAGAAGAAGCACTGATTAAGAAAGCTTCTCAGATCTGTATCGAAGCAGGTGCAGACTTCATCAAAACTTCAACAGGTAAAGTGCCAGTAAACGCGACTCCAGAGTACGCGCGCATGATGCTTGAAGTTATTCGTGACATGGGCGTAGCTAAAACAGTGGGTTTCAAACCAGCTGGTGGCGTACGTACAGCTGAAGATGCTCAAGCTTACCTAGCGATGGCTGATGAGCTACTAGGCGCTGAGTGGGCAGACAACATGCACTACCGTTTTGGTGCTTCAAGCCTACTGACTAACCTTCTTAATACATTAGAAGTGACAGACGAAACTGCAGATCCAGCAGCATACTAATTTCCCTATCGGGTATAACAATAAAGTCTGTTTGATGGAGTGGTGTTAAGTCACTCCATATTACCTCTTTCCCTACAAACCATACTCACTAGAGTTTGGGAGGCACTAATGTATCTACCTCAAGAAATTATTCGCAGAAAACGTGATGGCGAAGTCCTAACAGCTGAAGAAATTAATTTCTTCATTCAAGGTGTCGCTAAAAACACGGTTTCTGAAGGCCAAATTGCCGCATTCGCAATGGCTATCTTTTTTAATGAAATGACGATGCCAGAACGTATCGCACTAACATGTGCAATGCGTGACTCAGGCATGGTGATTGACTGGAGCCACATGAACTTTGATGGCCCAATCGTTGATAAGCACTCTACTGGTGGTGTTGGTGACGTAACTTCTCTGATGCTTGGCCCTATGGTGGCAGCATGTGGCGGTTTCGTTCCAATGATCTCTGGTCGTGGTTTAGGCCACACTGGCGGTACGCTAGACAAGCTAGAATCTATCCCTGGTTACAACATTACACCAACCAACGATGTGTTTGGTGCCGTAACCAAAGAAGCTGGCGTGGCGATCATCGGTCAAACAGGCGATCTAGCACCGGCTGATAAGCGTGTTTACGCGACTCGTGATATCACAGCAACAGTCGACAACATCTCGTTGATCACAGCTTCAATTCTGTCTAAGAAATTGGCCGCTGGTCTTGATTCTCTAGTGATGGACGTAAAAGTAGGTTCAGGCGCATTCATGCCGACTTACGAAGCGTCTGAAGAGTTAGCAAAATCTATCGTTGCAGTAGCAAACGGCGCGGGTACTAAAACAACGGCAATCCTAACAGACATGAACCAAGTTCTGGCTTCTTCAGCGGGTAACGCAGTAGAAGTACGTGAAGCGGTTCAATTTCTAACCGGCGAATATCGTAACCCTCGTTTGCTAGAAATTACGATGGCATCGTGTGCTGAAATGCTGGTTCTGGGTAACCTTGCAAAAGATTCAGACGAAGCGCGTGAAAAACTGATGGCAGTACTGGATAACGGTAAAGCAGCAGAGTGCTTCGGTAAAATGGTAGCGGGCCTTGGTGGTCCAACTGATTTCGTAACGAACTACGATAACTACCTAGAAAAAGCAGAAATTGTTAAACCAGTGCACGCGCTAGAAAGCGGTGTAGTATCAGCGATGGATACGCGTGCAATTGGTATGGCTGTCGTTGGTATGGGCGGTGGTCGCCGCGTAGCAACAGACAGCATTGATTACGCAGTCGGTTTTGATCGCTTCATTCGCCTTGGCGAAGTAGCAAGCGACGATAAACCATTAGCAATGATTCATGCTCGCAATGAACAACAGTGGCAAGAAGCTGCAAAAGCATTACAAAATGCAATCACTGTGGGCGGAGAATATACAGCAACGCCAGACGTTTACCGTCAGATTCGTTCTGAAGACGTGTAAATAACAGGTATCGGCATACCTTGTGTATGCCGATAAACAGAGTTCTGGTGCAAAGAGCAATAAGTTGGTGAAGAAAATGAAAAGAGCATTTATTTTAGTTTTAGATTCATTCGGTATCGGCGAAACAGCAGATGCGGACACATTCGGTGATGTAGGTTCAGACACTATGGGTCACATTGCTGACCATTGTGAGCAAGGTCTTGCAGACAATGCGGATCGTAAAGGTCCACTAACGCTGCCAAACCTGTCTAAGCTAGGTTTAGCTATGGCTCACAAAGAGTCTACAGGTCGCTTTGCTCCTGGTATGGACGCAGACGCTGAGATCATTGGCGCGTACGGTCACGCTGCTGAGCTGTCTTCTGGTAAAGACACGCCATCAGGTCACTGGGAAATCGCAGGTGTACCGGTATTGTTTGACTGGGGCTACTTCACCGACAAAGAAAACAGCTTTCCAAAAGAACTGACTGACCGCATCCTTGAGCGTGCAGGTCTATCTGGCTTCTTAGGTAACTGCCACTCATCGGGTACAGAAATCCTAGATAACCTGGGTGAAGAACACATGAAGAGTGGCTTGCCAATCTTCTACACTTCAGCAGACTCTGTTTTCCAAATCGCATGTCATGAAGAGACATTCGGTCTACAGAACTTATTAGACCTTTGTCAGATTGCTCGTGAAGAGCTAGAAGACTACAACATCGGCCGTGTTATTGCGCGTCCGTTCATTGGCCCAGGTAAAGGTCAGTTCGAACGTACTGGTAACCGTCGTGACCTTTCTGTTGAGCCGCCAGCGGCGACAGTTCTTCAGAAGTTGGTTGATGAGAAGGGCGGTAACGTTCACTCAATCGGTAAGATCTCTGATATCTACGCAGGTTGTGGTATTACTCAGAAAACGAAAGCAACAGGTATTCCTGCGCTATTTGAAGCAACTAAAGAAGCGATCACTGAAGCGGGCGACAACACTATCGTGTTCACTAACTTCGTTGATTTCGACTCAGCTTACGGCCACCGCCGTGATGTTGCAGGTTACGCAGCGGCACTTGAGTACTTCGATGGCCGTATCAATGAAATCATCGATATGATGAAAGAAGATGATGTACTTATCTTAACTGCTGACCACGGTTGTGATCCGACATGGCCAGGTACTGACCATACTCGTGAACATATCCCTGTGATTGTTTACGGAAACAAGGTTCCTGCTGGCTCTCTAGGCCGTCGCGATACCTTCGCTGATATCGGTCAAAGCTTAGCGTCTTACTTTGGCACATCGCCAATGGGACACGGTACAAGCTTTCTATAATAGTTAACGAAGAGAGAGGGGAACCTCTCTCTTTTTTTTGTTTTGAGATTAAGGATATTTTCAATGGCTACTCCACATATTAATGCTGAAATGGGTGATTTCGCTGACGTAGTTCTAATGCCCGGCGATCCGTTACGTGCAAAATACATCGCTGAAACCTTCTTAGAAGAAGTGGTTCAAGTGTGCGATGTTCGTAACATGTTTGGTTACACGGGTACTTACAAAGGCCGTAAGGTTTCGGTAATGGGACATGGTATGGGCATTCCATCTTGTTCTATTTACGCGACTGAGCTGATCAAAGACTTTGGTGTGAAAAAGATCATTCGTGTCGGCAGTTGTGGTGCAGTGAGCGAAGATATCAAAGTACGCGATGTGGTTATCGGCATGGGTGCGTGTACCGACTCAAAAGTGAATCGTATTCGCTTTAAAGGTCATGACTTCGCGGCTATTGCGGATTACAAAATGGTGCGTGCGGCAGAAGATGCAGCCAAAGCGCGTGGTGTAGACGTAAAGGTTGGCAACCTATTCTCGGCTGAGTTGTTCTACACGCCAGATCCTGAAATGTTCGAAGTCATGGACAAGTACGGCATTGTCGGCGTAGAGATGGAAGCGGCGGGTATCTATGGTGTATGTGCTGAATACGGCGCAAAAGCTCTGACTATTTGTACTGTTTCTGATCACATCAAAACTGGTGAGCAAACCACATCAGATGAACGTCAAACGACTTTCAACGACATGATGGTTATCGCACTCGACTCTGTGCTGCTTGGTGACCAAGACTAATCAGCTAATAGATTTCAAAAAGCTTAATAGATACCGCAAAGTTTAATAGATAACAAAAGCCCCGTTGCTGCCTGAGCTTCGGGGCTTTTTATTGAATTTGTTAAACTAAGCTGTTAAGAGCTGACATTTTTAAGCAGCCAGTTTTCCCCAGACTTAGCCTTTCTTTTACGAATAAGCATGATGAACAACACGCCACTGACAAATCCCATTAAGACCATACCGATCATGTAGCGATCGCTCTTACGGTAGTGATGATCAGAAATAGCTGTCATTTTTCCTGTCTCAAAAGTCACGCGGATAAAGCCAATGATCGTACTCTCTGGAGAGTAAATAGGTTCAACGAGTTGCTGCCTGCCGATACTTGCCGTTGAAAGAGGTGTGTCTAAGCCAAGAACCTCGCGTACCGAGAGCGCTTTTTCACTCGAAGCCAGTCGGATCCCTTCTGCATCGTAGATGGTGGTATCAAATACCAATCGATCCTGAGAGAGTTGGTTAGTGAGCTCTAGCAGGCGCTCTTGGTCTTGCTGAGTGATCATCTTACTGGCTGAAAGTGATGCCTGTGAGATCAGTAGTTTGGTCAGCGTTTCCAACTGTTTTGCTTGGATCTTCTCATTACCTTTACTGATCACTACTGTGTTTTTAATGGTTACCACGAACATAGCAGCCAACAGAATTAGGGCTAGTACTCGTAAAGCGTTACGTATTGAGAACAATGATTCATTCATGTTTCACGAAGCCTGAAATAAACAAATGTTATGATTAAGACATATTGAGACTTGCGTTTTCAAATTGCAATAGGTTAACGTTTAGCATAGTTAATTAGGAATCATACACATGGACGCTCAGAAATATCTGCCGATTAAAAGGCATACGACATTATTAACCCGACTCCCCGAGACACGTTTCGCTTCTCAACTCGCAAAATCTAAAGCCAATTGGATTGTGTTCGGTGAGTACTTATCTCCACAATCATTTGATGACATCGACTTTTTCACTGGTACCTACAACACCATCCTCAATACGTGGAAGGTGGGACATTACGAAGTGGCGCTGATGTCAGGGAACTTAACCCCGGCACACGAAGAAATTTTACAAGCACTGAAGCTTGATTATGCTTGCCTTAGCGAGGTCCCAGACTTATCTAAGCCAGGTTTGATCGTGATGGATATGGACTCCACAGCAATTCAAATTGAATGCATCGATGAGATAGCAAAGCTCGCAGGAGTCGGAGAGTTAGTTTCTGAAATCACAGAGCGTGCGATGCAAGGCGAGCTCGACTTTGAACAGAGCCTACGCCAACGCGTTGGGGCACTGAAAGGTGCGGATGAGTCGATACTGGAGCAAGTGCGCCAGTCATTACCATTCATGCCAGACTTGGTTGAGCTAGTGAATACTCTGAATAAACTTGGCTGGAAGACGGCGATTGCATCGGGTGGTTTTACTTATTTCTCAGACTACCTGAAAGATACGCTTGATCTTGACCACGCTCAGTCAAACACGCTAGAGATCGTCAATGGTAAATTGACGGGTGAAGTATTAGGCGATGTTGTTTCCGCACAGACCAAAGCGGATATCTTGGTAGAACTTGCTGAAGAGTATGAACTGGAACTGCATAACACCGTTGCCGTGGGTGATGGTGCCAATGACTTGGTTATGATGGGTTCTGCCGGTTTAGGGATTGCTTACCATGCAAAACCGAAAGTTGAACAACAAGCTCAAACTGCTGTGCGTTATGCTGGCTTAGGTGGGGTGCTTTGTATCTTGTCAGGTGTATTAGCTAAGCAGCAAAAAATCAGCTGGCAAGCGAAGCCTTAGTCATATTCGTCAAACGCTAAACAAAAGCGCATTTACAACGGACACAAAAAAGCAGGCGATAAGCCTGCTTTTTCTACTTTTAAATCCGATAAGTCGACAAACCGGTAAGTTGATCTGGCTATTTAGTGCGAGAGTTCCAATCGAATCAATACTTCATCGGTAATGTCTTCTATCTCACCATAACCAATAAAAGCGGTGACCTCACTCTCTAACTTCTTCGCTTGGTGCATACTGATGCGAGAAAGCTCGGCTAAGTCTGATTGGAACAAACTGGTTAATGGATTAAAGATAGGGGCGGTTGTGACTCGCAGTACATACACATCACCCAGATCTTGCGCCTTCTTGATGAACGAAATACGTTCTTTCGTAGATGCAAAGTCTTTCACCAACTTCGTATGTACAGATTGAATCTTGTTACCAAACTTTATCGCAGCAATGTATACGTCATGATGTTTTGGCTCTGCACCTTCAATTCTTTTCAGTGGCTCAGCTAATAGTGAATTAGAGTGACCTTTGAAAATCGGTTCCAGTGAAAACTTTTGGTTGTGCCCAAGTTTAGCGAGTAACGCTAGATGCTTGTTCAGCGGGAAGTTCACACCAATGAGCTTACAACGCAACGTTGAGCCCGGCTTATCAATGAAAATTGGATTACTGACCATTTTGTTAAGCAAAACAGTGTGCAGTGATTTAAGCAGTGAATCGGTGGGCAGTATTTCTTGCTTCTTATTTAGCTTACTTTGGTTCTGATCGATAAGCCCATTGAGGAAGGCGATGGTACGCATTGTTTTTGCATTCTCGGTGATAACCAATTGAACATTGCAACCGTTCGGGCTTACACGAATTACATGGTAAGGCACTGTGCTTAATGGCAAGTTTTTATCATAGAGTTGCAGTTCATTGAAATTCACCACAACCGGATCATCAATCTTGAGTACCATTGGGTGTTCAAGGGTAATGCTTAGGCCACGTTTTGATATGTCTACAGTGTGTCCGTTTATTGTTGGGCTATCTTGTGATGTGAGTTGAATTGGTGATTTAAAGCTATATCTCGGTTCTTTACGACGACTTTGGGAATCAAAGTAGATACTTTGAATGTTCCCCACCACCGTTCGCGGATGACGAAAGCGATTAAGGTCACTGCTTGGAATGCGTGGTTTTTCACTTAATAGATAATCGGCAGCACTTTCGTGATCACCGATCTCTTGCAAGATACCGCAATGAGTCAGTTGCGCTGAGCTTTGAGCAAGCGTATCTGAATGCTCAGCTAAGGCTTGTCGCTCAGAGTCGGATAATTCGAAAACCGAGAATTTGAACGCCTTCCAACTTTTACGTTTACCGCCGATGTGCCAGAACAGTTGCCTCTCTTCACGAGAAGCTTCAGGCAGCATCATCGAGTAGAACAAGGTCTTATTTTTATGTTCATGGGTAAAAGAGTAGATAACGTTACTGGTTCCCTTCACGCCAGGCTTAGCGAGTAAGTTCATACGTTGTTCGTTGAACAAAGTACCCAGAGCCTGTTGGTTACGCTCATCATGCCAGTATTGCCATTGGGGATGATTGTTATCCGTGAGCAGCGCGAGCTTCAACTCACTACCACTGAAGAATAGAGGGAGATTACAGGTGTACTTTAGATAGGTGTGTTCAATACCGCGAGTTCGCGTTCGAATGAGCCTATCTTGATTCTCATGGCTGGTTTTCTTGCTGACACTATTTAGAGATTCATCGAGTAAACGAGCCACACTCGTTGTATCGCTGATTCTCATGCATCTTAAAAATTTAACTGCATTGTTCTCGTAGGATTCATCAATACCCAGAATACGAAATTCAACCGCCTCATTAACATCGGCTTCTAGTGACTTTTCAACAAGCTCAGTGAATTTAACACTGATGATTTCCCCTAGGTTGTATTTAAACGCCCTTGGTACCTTGAACTTTGCACCCGACGGAGAAATATCAACTGTCACACCATGCAGGCTTTGTCCTTTTGGTGTGGTGATTTCAACCTGTGAGCTAATCTTGAGCCTGTTTTCTTTGCGTTTTAAATCGTAACCGAGGTTAATGGCTTCTGCTTCATAGGGGCTATCAGCGTTAGTGATATCGTGGTCATCTTGAGAGGATGTTTTAACAATATTACGAAGAGGTTGAATGCGAGGTGTCATCACTAACTCCCACACGCCCTCGGTATAACCTTTAAATTTTTTAGTACCACGTTGATACGCGTTCAAAGCTATGTCATCAAGCCAATGTTTACGCTCGTCTAGCGTGAATTGATGACATTCATTATCAATACGCCCGCGTAAATCAATGCTCTTTGTGCACGGAGCCATGATACGATTCAGTTCCATTTTAACGAGCAGTTTTAGAGACGGTGATTCGCCTTCTGTCATTTGAGAAAGAAGGAATTCGAAATCTTCGGCATGGTAGGCCGGAATAAGTCGTTCTGCTACAGATAGAATTTCAGATTGCTGCATACTTTTCTTGTTAGAATGGATGGTGCGTTATTGTTATCGACGAGTTGTATTTGATCTTTAGGTATTCGTGGCCCTACTGCAACTTTTATTTTCACCTGTACGGTCAACGGGGTCACAAAATAGCAACATTTACCCGTTACTAAGCAAATTATTGAGGTTTTATGGCTAAGGCAAAGCGAGCTTATGTGTGTAATGACTGTGGTGCTGACTTTCCACGTTGGCAAGGGCAGTGCAATGCATGTGGTGCTTGGAACACGATTACAGAAGTTAGGTTAGCCGCTTCACCTCAGGTCGCGCGCAATGAACGACTAAGTGGTTACGCTGGTGGTGCAACTGAATCTTCGGTTCAAACGCTATCGGAAATCGACTTGCAAGAGGTCCCGCGCTTTAGTAGTGGCTTCAAAGAGCTTGATCGTGTACTTGGTGGTGGTGTTGTACCTGGCGCTGCGATTCTTATTGGTGGTAACCCTGGTGCCGGTAAATCAACGCTGTTATTGCAGACTATGTGTCAGCTTTCTTCCCAGTTACCGACACTTTATGTCACTGGCGAAGAATCTCTTCAACAAGTTGCGATGCGAGCATCTCGATTAGGGTTACCAAAAGAGCATCTCAAAATGCTCTCTGAAACCAATGTTGATAAAATCTGTCAGGTTGCAGAAAGAGAGCAGCCTAAGATCATGGTTATCGATTCAATCCAAGTTATGCATGTCGCTGATGTTCAATCGTCTCCAGGTAGTGTTGCTCAGGTGCGCGAATCGGCAACCGCATTAACGCGCTATGCGAAACAGAACAACGTTGCCGTATTCCTAGTGGGACACGTAACTAAAGACGGTACCTTAGCTGGACCAAAAGTACTTGAACACATTATTGACTGCTCGGTGCTGTTAGATGGCGGAACGGACAGTCGTTTTAGAACCTTGCGCAGCCACAAGAACCGTTTTGGTGCAGTGAATGAGCTAGGTGTGTTTGCTATGACAGGGCAAGGGCTAAAAGAAGTTAGCAATCCATCGGCTATTTTTCTGTCTCGTGGTGAAGAAGAAACCTCAGGCAGTTCAGTGATGGTAGTTTGGGAAGGAACGCGTCCACTCCTTGTTGAAATCCAAGCGCTGGTGGATTATTCGCAGCTGGCTAACCCGCGTCGTGTCGCTGTTGGTCTCGAGCAAAATCGACTGTCATTGTTACTAGCCGTGCTGCATAAACACGGCGGCTTACAAATGGCTGACCAAGATGTGTTTGTGAATGTCGTTGGTGGTGTTAAAGTAACCGAAACCAGTGCTGATCTTGCATTGGTAATGGCTTTACTTTCGAGTTTCAGAGACCGCGCATTGCCAAAAGATGTGGTGGTTTTTGGCGAAGTAGGCCTTGCTGGTGAGATTCGACCTGTACCGAGCGGTCAAGAGCGCTTAAATGAGGCGTTTAAACACGGCTTCAAGAGAGCCATTGTACCAGCGGCTAACATGCCTAAAGGTGGCATTCCAGGAATGCAGATCCACGGTGTGAAAAAATTATCGGAAGCAATTAATGCTTTTGATGAGTTGTAATTGAGCTCACTTCAGCTACTCTATACAGCAGAAATTCAGTCTAACTTAAACGCTATTTTCGCTTTAAGTTAGCACTAAACTTAACAATCATTTAGATTGTTTCTTCAGATTGCCTTTTTCTATATGTTAGAAAAAGGCAAAGTTTTTTAGTCCCAAATGCATGCAAAGCTATCAGTCCTCACAGATTGTGATATACTCTGCGCGCATTTTATATCCTATTAACAGAGTAAGACAATGGCAGATTTATCGAAATACAGAAACATTGGTATTTTCGCGCACGTTGATGCGGGTAAAACAACTACCACTGAGCGTATCCTTAAGCTAACTGGTCAGATCCACAAGACTGGTGAAGTACATGATGGCGAATCAACTACTGACTTCATGGAACAGGAAGCTGAGCGCGGAATTACTATCCAATCAGCAGCTGTAAGCTGTTTCTGGAACGGTCACCGTCTAAACGTTATCGATACTCCTGGACACGTTGACTTCACAGTTGAAGTATACCGTTCTCTTAAAGTACTTGATGGCGGTATCGGTGTATTCTGTGGTTCTGGTGGTGTTGAACCACAATCAGAAACTAACTGGCGCTACGCTAACGAATCAGAAGTATCTCGTCTGATCTTCGTTAACAAACTAGACCGTATGGGTGCAGATTTCTACAACGTTGTTGACCAAGTTAAAAACGTTCTAGGTGCAACTCCTCTAGTTATGGTTCTACCAATCGGCCGCGAAGATGAATTCGTGGGTGTTGTAGACCTTCTAAGCCGTAAAGCATACGTTTGGGATGACACTGGTCTTCCTGAAAACTACGAAATCACTGATGTTCCTGCGGACATGGTTGATGACGTTGAGCAATACCGTGAAGAGCTAATCGAAACTGCTGTAGAGCAAGACGATGACCTAATGGAAGCTTACATGGAAGGTGAAGAGCCTTCTATCGAAGACATCAAACGTTGTATCCGTAAAGGTACTCGTGATATCGCATTCTTCCCTACGTTCTGTGGTTCTGCGTTCAAGAACAAAGGCATGCAAGTTATCCTTGATGCTGTAGTAGATTACCTACCTTCTCCAACTGAAGTTGATCCTCAACCTCTAATGGATGAGAACGGCGAAGAAACAGGCAACCACGCTATCGTTTCTACTGAAGAAACTTTCAAAGCGCTTGCGTTCAAAATCATGGATGACCGTTTCGGTGCTCTAACTTTCGTTCGTATTTACTCTGGTAAATTGAACAAAGGTGACACGATCCTTAACTCATTCACAGGTAAAACTGAGCGTGTTGGCCGTATGGTTGAGATGCAAGCTGATGACCGTAACGAACTAACTAGCGCACAAGCTGGTGACATCATTGCGATCGTTGGTATGAAGAACGTTCAAACTGGTCACACTCTATGTGATCCAAAAGACCAAGTAACGCTTGAGCCAATGGTTTTCCCAACTCCAGTAATCTCTATCGCTGTATCTCCAAAAGATAAAGGCGGTTCTGAGAAAATGGGTATCGCGATCGGTAAAATGGTTGCTGAAGATCCATCTTTCCAAGTTGAGACTGACGAAGAAACTGGCGAAACTATCCTTAAAGGTATGGGTGAGCTTCACCTAGACATCAAGGTAGATATCCTTAAGCGTACTTACGGCGTTGACCTAACAGTTGGTGCTCCTCAAGTTGCTTACCGTGAAACTATCACTCAAGCAATTGAAGATAGCTACACGCATAAGAAACAGTCTGGTGGTTCTGGTCAATTCGGTAAGATCGATTACCGTATCAAACCAGGTGAAGCAGGTTCTGGCTTCAAGTTCAACTCAGTAGTTGTGGGAGGTAACGTTCCTAAAGAATTCTGGCCTGCAGTTGAGAAAGGCTTTGCTGGCATGATGGATAACGGCGTACTAGCTGGCTTCCCTACGCTAGACGTTGAAGTTGAACTTTTCGATGGTGGTTTCCACGCAGTCGATTCATCTGCTATCGCATTTGAAATCGCAGCGAAAGGCGCATTCCGTCAATCTATGCCTAAAGCTGGCGCGCAACTTCTTGAGCCTATCATGAACGTTGACGTGTTCACTCCAGACGATCACGTTGGTGATGTTATCGGTGACCTTAACCGTCGTCGTGGCATGATCAAAGATCAACAAGCTGGCGTTACTGGTGTTCGTATTAAAGCTGACGTACCTCTTTCTGAGATGTTCGGCTACATCGGTCACCTACGTACTATCACTTCTGGTCGTGGCCAATTCTCTATGGAATTCGCGCAATACGCACCATGTCCAACTAACGTTGCTGACGAAGTGATTGCAAAAGTTAAAGCAGAAAAAGAAGCTGGTAAGTAATTAGCCCTTTTCTAAATTAGCTAAAAAAGCCCCGCAAGTGAAAGCTTGCGGGGCTTTTTATTGTTTGTAATATACCGCGAGGTGCGAGGTGCGAGGTGCGAGGTGCGAGGTGCTGATGTAGCCCCTAAAAAGTAGACACAGTGGTTGTCCCGTATTTATTCAACACGGGACTGATAAAGCAGGGAGAGACTAACGCTTTAAGTCGATGTAAATCTGCTCTACTTTGGTGCGTGCCCAATCTGTTTTACGCAAAAATTTTAAGCTCGATTTAATGCTCGGGTCTTTTTTAAAGCAGTTGATGTTCACCATGTAACTCAACTCTTCCCAACCGTAATGTTCAACCAATTCAGTCAGTAGCTTCTGTAGAGTGATACCGTGCAGTGGATTATTGTCTTGTGTCATGAGATGTTCTCGCCATTTATTTGAGCTAAGTATACCAGTTTCGCTTTATGAATTATCAGACCATTTAAGCTGGTAGTTTGTGTTTAGTTATTGAAGAACTGCCTATTTCAGGAGTTGAAAGACAAGAGCTAGTTCTCCAATATCTCATTTACTTCTTCATGTAACCAATTGGTAAATGCCGTTATACGCACTTCTCTAGGCGAGTTAGGGTCAAAACATAGATTTACTTGAACGCCAGGCGTCATGCCTATATCAAATGGCTTTACTAACAAGCCGCGTTCAATGAAGTCACCAGCTAAACTGTCTGTTGCAAGGCAAACTCCATGACCAGCCATAACTGTCGTTAATCCCATATCAAAAGTACCTACTTCCATCCATTGAATAGAACTGTCTTGCATCGGAACATTCGCTTGTTTAAACCAACTTTCCCAAGGGAAGCAACCCCCCTCGAATTGAACTAACCAACATTTAAGTAGCTGTTCTGGTGAGGTGAGTTTAAGAGAGTTTGCTAATTCTGGTGAGCAAAAAGGATAGATAGGTTCGTTGATTAGTACCTCAAGAGTTAAACCATCTTCCACACATAGGTCTTCACCTTGTCGAATAGCCACATCAATCTCACCGTGTTTTAAATTTGGGGTATCGCAGCCTGTTAGCACTTTGATCGGGATCTCTGGGTGCTTTACCGAGAACTTCCAAAGCCGTGGTAGTAACCAACGTGAAGCAAATGAAGGAGGGCTTCTAACAACAAGCAGACCTTGAATGGGTTCAGACTGGATCTTGTTTAAACCTAGCAATACCTCTTGAAACCCATCAGAAACATGTTTGAAAAGTGTGCGCCCTTCATGTGTTAAGGCCATAACACGCCCCTTACGAATGAAAAGCTTACATCCAACCTGTTCTTCTAGTTGGCGAATCTTTTGGCTGACGGCTGCTTGGCTAACAAACAGTTCCTCAGCTGCCTTACTGTAGCTATGCAAGCGTGCCGCAACTTCAAAGTAACGGAGGCCTGAAAGGTGACGCAGTCTATTATCCATAACCTCAGCTTATAGTCCTTGTTAATAATGGTTGTTCGCTTATTGAACTGCTTATTTCCATAATAACGACAAATTAATAGGAAAAACAAGAGAGATAAAATGAAAGCAATGACCTGTTGGATTGGCAGATTAGTTACTTATATTTTTCAAGTTAATGATAAAAAAAAGAATAGTAAGGCGGCTAAATCAAGACAAGTTATTAGCTCGGAATCTTTGAGCGATCGGATGAGAAAGGATATCGGTTTGGACTATGAACGTAATGATGCGGCTGATTACACTAAATACTTGTAACTTGAGCTTATGAAAAAGGAGCCGTAATGGCTCCCTCTCGGTTTTGATTATTCTTCCCAAACCACCAATTTATCTTTTGGCCAGTTATGACCGATTTCATGGTATTTCTGCTCAAGGATATGTCGCTTTATCTTGAGAGTAGGGGTAAGTACACCGTTGTCGATGCTCCACGGTTCCTTAATCATCAGTACCCCTTTGATCTTCTCATGCGAGGCTAACTGTAGGTTCATTTTTTCAATGACACGTTTACTTGTTCTTTCATAACGAGCCCGATCAAAATTAGGGAAGTCATGCGGTACCACGAGTAGGATAGGACCAGGTAAACCTAAGCCGATCAAACACATCATTTCTACGCGGCTGTATTCAAACAGTTTGTTTTCGATTGGCACTGGAGCCACAAACTTACCTTTCGCAGTTTTAAAGGTGTCTTTTTTACGTCCCCGGATCGTTAGGTAGCCCTCGCTGTCGATATCACCAATATCGCCAGTATGAAGCCATCCCTCAGAGTTAAAAGACTCTTGGGTGGCTATGTCATTTTTGTAATAGCCAGAGAACATACCTTTGCTTCGAACCAAAATTTCTTCATCTTCTGCAATTTTGAGTTCGATGCCCGGACCAGCATTACCCACAGTACCAATTTTGTCGGCTCTAAACGGGTGATTAATCGTGCTGTAGGCGAAAGACTCTGTCATCCCCCAAGCCTCGGTAATGTGTAGACCAACACTCTCATACCATGCGAGTAGAGCCGGTGATACCGGAGCTGAACCACATCCCAAAACGCGGGCTTGATCTAACCCTAGGCCATCAGCCAGTTTCTTCTTAATGATGTTGTTGATAAACGGAATCTTAAGTAAGAAATTCAGTTTCTTCTGCGGAAGCTTATCTTGGATTCGTTGCTGGAACAGAGTCCATAAACGAGGAACTGAAATAAATAGAGTAGGGCGATGCATTTTCACATCATCAATAAAGGTATCTAAAGACTCCGGGAAAGCAGTGACTATACCGCCCATTACCGATGAGCCAAAGATGTAAACGCGTTCTGTAATATGGGCAAGCGGTAGATAAGAGAACAAGCGATCGCCGGGTTGGATACCAATATGATCGATCAACCGTTGAACTGACCACGTAAAGGCGCCGTATGTGAGCATCGCGCCTTTTGGTAGCCCTGATGTACCCGAAGTATAAACAAGCGACATTACTTTATCATCGTGATGCTGAGGACGCTTAGTTGAGGGTTCATGGGTATCGATGAGTTGTTCGAAAGTATGTTGGCACTTCGCTGCGCTATCGTAGGGAAGTGAGATACTCACCAAGTTTGGATTATCATCCAGTACTTTTTGAGTGGCCTTAGGATCGTCGAGTTTACCCGCAATCACAATTTTACTTTCACTGTGTTCAATACAGTACTGTATGGTATCGGCACCCGCTGTTGGAAAGATTGGGACGCTGACAAAATCTCCTAACATCATGGCAAGATCGCAGATAAACCACTCTGCACAGTTTTTCGATACGAGAGCGACTCGATCACCGGGTTGGGCTCCGAGTCCTTCTAATGCTGACGCCAGTTTTAGTGCTTTGTCGGCCACTTCTTTATAAGTAAACTCAACAAATTGGCGGTTAATAATTTGCTTTAAGTAGACTTCATCTGGGCGTTCTTCTGCCCATTTTAAAATCATGTCATTGGGTGTAGGGAGAGCTGTTGCTTGTTCTTGGCTAAACTCGTTAGGCTGAATCATTGTCTAACTCCATGTTTTTCGCTAAGTTATTTTTGTTAAAATCATGTTAAATGTACCATGATTTTTTCTTTTAGGGAGTAAAATTAGCGTTTATGTTCTTTGTTTTCCGTTATCTGTGCAGGCTCGCCTGTAACTTGCAGGCGTTACTCCAGTCCGTTTCTTAAAAATTCTCGAGAAATATGACACATCCTTGTATCCACATTGATACGCAATGACAGCAATTTTTGATTCGGTATCTGCTTCGATTAACTTTTTGGCAAGTAGAATGCGTTTATCGCACACGAAGTCTCTAAAGCTTACTCCAAAGTGTAGATGAAACTTTTTAGAAAAATAGGTGGTTGAACAGTGACATTTCTCGGCGATCTCTGTTTCTCTGATTTCTTTGTTGATGTTGTCCATCACAAAGTTAACGACTTCGGATGTGAAGGCTTTTACAGGAAGCTGGTTGTTATTGTTTGTGTCTCTGTCGATATCGAAATGGGACTCGAACATATGCTGTGTCTTAGCCTTAAGCTCTTCGAATTGACTGGTCAGATGATTACTGTTTGTTTCTATGATGAAAAATATATTCTTATGATTTCGAACGATATTAGGTAACGGGTCAGAGCAAATAATAACAATTCTTTTGTTCAAATTTTCGCAAATAGATAAAGCCATGGTAAGTAGTTGGATTTTATCAGGGGTATTCAAAATGAAAAATACCAGTCTGACGTCTAAGTTACTGATTATAGATATGTCTTGTTTGAAGTTGGCAATAGAGAAATAGTGACTTATTTTATTGATAATAACGGAGTTGAAATCACTCTCTTTATCCGATAATAACGGGGTTACTATTTTCATACAGATACCCAATGCATTTCATATTCTCTTTTAGTCTAAAAGTGGCTAATTAATGAAGCTTTATATTTAGATTAGAAGTACCACAAAAAAGTGCAAGTAAATGGCAAAAAAATCCTAACCAAATATATCTCTCACCTCTAGATTTACTTTACAGGCAAACAAAGCCTGATACGTAAATCAAGGAGAGGTTCTCATGGATAAGTTTTTGAATAATTGTAAAGAATTCATGAAAGATGAAGAAGGGTTGACTGTTATCGAGTATGTAATTGGTGCAGCGTTACTGGTATTAGGCTTGACCACTATATTTACTGGTTTTGGGGCCGCCCTATCCGCTAAGCTTAATAACATCATTAACAGTATTTAATGATTACTGCCATGGTTGCTCGGAGAGTGAGACAGCAAAAGGGGTTAACGACTATTGAGTATGTCATTGGTGCTGCCTCGCTCATAATTTTTGTCGGGCTAATTTTCTCTGGAATGGCTACGACATTAGTGAGTAAATTTCAAAGTATTATATCGAGCGTATGAATTGAAATTATGATTAATGAGCCTTCTGTTTTTTGGGCATTGCTAATTGCTGTATCGGTATACGATGTTGAGAAACATCGTATACCAAACAAAATATTGATTCTTTTTTTGTTTTTCTATTTTTTATCAATGTTCAACAGCAATTACACCTTTGATAGTTTCTTAATGTCTTTATTTGGGTCGGTCGTATTCTTTTGTTTTGGATTGCTATTCTATTTTTTAAGAGCAATGTCTGCAGGGGATGTGAAGTTATTAGGTGTTGTAGGAATGTATTTGGGGTGGGGACAATTACTCGATGCATCGTACTTTATCTTGGTTTCTTCTGGAGTTGTTGGGGTTTTCTACCTGCTATACAACCTCTCCAACTCGAGCTGTTTTAGTATTAAAAGCTATTTTGAAAATAAGATAATTGTGCTTGGTGGAGCTGCACCAGTCATTGATAAAACAGCTAATTTACATACTCGGTATTCAAATAAAGTAACGATGCCTTTTGCTCCTTCTGTTGTTATAGGGTTAGCGATGTATAGCTACTTTACTTAAATCGGTTGTTGGTTAGCTTTGTGGGGAGACATAATATATGGATATTATAGGGCGTACTGCTCCAACAACCTTGAAGCCACAAATTTCAGCCCCAATCGTCCCTACATCTCTTGATATGTTGGGTGTTCCTGAAGTCGTTATTGAAAATCTCGTACTTAAGCATTTGTCGGCTTACCCAAAATCGGATGTTTTAGAGCTTTCTAATTATTTATGTGTTGTGACTCATATCGTGGAAAGTGCTTTAGCCGTTTTAAGAAAGAAGTCATTAATCGAGGTATTTCAGCCTACTTCTGATATTTCCCTCTCATCTGTGTCACATAGTCATGTTCGTTATTCACTATCAGAAAAAGGGCTTGAAGAAGCGGATCTTGCTTTCAAGCGTGATGCCTATTTAGGCCCCGCACCGGTTTCGCTTACCCAATATAGTGAGGTGGTAAAACAACAAGACTTGAGAGCTGAGTTAGTAACTCGGCCACATGTCGAGGCGGCACTGAATGATGTATATGGTGTCGAAAAAATGATTTCAGTACTTGGGCCAGCAATCAATTCGGGACGTGCTTTGTTGCTGTATGGACATGCAGGAACGGGTAAAACATTTGTCGCGAGCCGTATTGTGAATGCTTTACATACCTCTGTATTTATCCCTTATGCTGTCTATGCTCTGGGTAACATTATCAAGGTGTTTTCGGCGCAACATCATAAACCGTTGGATAGTAACGGCAGCGATCAAAGTATTTCCCTCAAAGATCAGTACGACAAGCGTTGGCTTAATTGTGAAAGACCCAATATCCAGGTTGGGGGAGAACTGACGATGGATATGCTTGAAGTCAATCACTCAGAGAATAGTCGAGTCTGGTTAGCTCCAGTTCAAATGATGGCAAACAATGGTATTTTTATCATTGATGACCTTGGTCGTCAGCCCATGCCTGTGGATGCGCTTCTTAACCGTTGGATAGTACCGATGGAGTACTCATTCGATTATTTGTCGCTGCCTAATGGTCAGCAGATAACGATGCCATTTGTATTAACGCTTGCCTTCTCTACCAATCTAAATCCCAAGAAAATAAGCGACCCTGCCTTTTTGCGTCGTTTAGGTTACAAGATTGAATTCAAGCCACTTAACCAACGAGACTATGAAGCTTTATGGATGAGCGTCGTTGCTGATAGAGAGGTAGAGCTTCAAGATGGATTCTTTGAGCGTTTGTCTCAAATGCACACGCTTCTTAAGGTGCCACTTTTCCCATGTTTACCGAAAGATCTCGTTGGTATAAGCAAAGATATTCTTTCGTTTGAACAACTCCCGCCTGTTATTACCTTCGATATTCTTTCCATGGCATGGGAAGTCTATTTTACCTCTGATGGACACGAGGAAGAAAATAATGAATAAGAGTCAAGTTTTCCTACTGTTTTTACTGTCCGTAGTATTTGGCTTAGCGGCTGTATTTTTTGCTAAGCAGTGGATGGAAGATCAAGTTCAACCAACCGTTGAAGTTGAAACTGTGGAGCGTCATCCAGTCGTGGTGGCATCACAAGAAATTGAAGCTGGAACCATTATTGAGGAGCAGTTCTTAGCGACAAAGTTGATGGAAGTTGATTGGATTAATGAAAATAATTTTTCCGATGCTTCTGAATTGGTTGGCAAAGTGGTGGCCAATACTATTTATGCTGGAGAAGTGCTTCATAAAATGCGTTTTACTATTCCAGGAGAAGGCTCAACGCTTGCTGCATTAATACCTGAGAATAAACGTGCGGTAACAATACGAGTGGATGACGTTATTGGTGTGGCTGGTTTTCTATTACCAGGTAATAAAGTTGACATACTTAGCACTGTTTCTTACAGCAAAAACTCAGCAGCAACTCGTACCGTGTTGAAAGATATCAAGGTATTGGCAGTAGACCAAACGGCAAAAACGAATGAAAACAGTCCTATTATCGTACGAGCTGTGACATTAGAGGTTTCACCTAAAGATGCTGAAAAACTTTTAACAGCGAAGAGTAAAGGCAGTATTCAACTGACACTGAGAAACCCTCATGAAGTTGAGAAAAAGGTTGTTCGTCGATACGTACCTAAGCCGAGTGTGACGATCATTAAAGGTACTCAAGCATCTAGTGTTCGGGCTTTGTTGCGTAATTAA
>NZ_AJZM02000015.1 GCF_000272405.2 Vibrio tasmaniensis 1F-187 | reverse complement strand
TTTCTCTTCGTTAAACCATTTTACAGTGCCAGTATTTGTGTTAGACATAATTTGTCCCTTATTCATAAATTTTCTAAATTGTTGATTGCATTACTGCAATGCGCTGATAATTGAATTATTTAATATTGCTAAGAAATAAGGAAAAACTACTTACAAAAACGGGTAACGATTTTACATGTCATTTTTTACTATTCATCTAACTTAAATAACTCCGGCTAACAGAGCGAGTGCATGTTAACACAGTCTTTCGGGTTGTACACTCATTGATTGATAAATCAGCGAGTTTTTTTGTCATGTTGCGCTCGTTAACAAAAACTACCTACAACAGCTGATAGGTTTATAAAGTTACACGCCATGACAAAGTAAAAAGGAAGCCTAAGCCTCCTTTTCTTCGTTAGTATAGACGATATTATCGTTTGAAGTTGATATCTTCAGTCTTATCTAAATTAATTTTAGTCTTAGCTGGTTGAGTCTCTGCGATTATTTTTCCGTGGCGAATAGAGTACTGCACTGGAACTTGGCGACGTACTGCATCAAAACCGTTATCTGCAGGAAGAATTAGTAAGCTTCCTGGCTTACCTTCTTCAATGCCGTAGTTGTCTTGGATATGCAGTGTGCGTGCTGAGTTCTTGCTGATCAAATCAAGTGAGGTGTTGATTTGGTCGTAGCCCATCACTTGCGTTACGTGCAGTCCCATGTGCAGAACTTGAAGCATATTCGCTGTACCTAGTGGGTACCATGGGTCAAACACATCATCGTGGCCGAAACACACATTGATATTTGCTGCTAGCATTTCTTTAACACGCGTTACGCCACGACGTTTCGGGTAGTCGTCGAAGCGACCCTGTAAGTGAATATTCACTAACGGGTTAGCCACGAAGTTAATACCAGACATCTTCAATAGACGGAACAAGCGAGATGCGTAAGCACCGTTATAAGACCCCATTGCTGTGGTATGGCTTGCCGTTACCTTCTCACCCATTTCGAATTTGTGCGCAAGGGCTGCCAGCGTTTCAACAAAGCGAGATTGTTCATCGTCAATCTCATCACAGTGAACATCGATCAGGCAGTCGTACTTGCGTGCAAGATCGAACACGTAATGCAGAGATTCAACACCGTATTCACGAGTGAATTCGAAGTGAGGGATAGCACCGATAACGTCAGCGCCGATCTTCACTGCTTCTTCAAGCAACTCTTTGCCGTTAGGGTATGAAAGAATGCCTTCTTGAGGGAATGCAACGATCTGGATGTCGACCCACTCTTTCATCTCTTCACGAACTTCAACCATCGCTCTTAACGCAACGAGTGTTGGGTCTGACACATCAACGTGTGTACGAACGTGTTGAACACCGTTAGCTATCTGCCATTTCAGTGTTTGCTTGGCACGAGACTTTACGTCTTCGATTGATAGCAGTTCTTTACGCTCAGCCCAACGCTCAATACCTTCAAACAAAGTGCCAGAGATGTTCCAGTTAGGCTCACCAGCAGTTTGCGTAGTATCTAGGTGGATGTGCGGTTCACAGAAAGGAGTAACTGCAATGCCACCTTCAGCATCAAGGGTGTCGCCTTGATGAGTGATTTGAGCGTCATTATCGAGAATGCGAGAAAATTGACCATTTTCAATCAGAATCTGTTTCAAGCCCTCTTGGTCTTGAAGTTTCGCGTTCTTGATTAATAAGGTTGTCATAGTGTGTCCTTAAGCGGCCTGAGATTTCAGAGCTTTTTTGTTCAATAGAGGATTTAGCACGAGGTAACTGATTGCACCACCAAACACGGCATTCAAAGGAACGATGCCAGGTAGGAAGTGACCAGCGGCTACGCCTGTTGCTACCGCGATAATGCCAGCCCAGTTAACGGTTTGGAACTCTGCATTTGCAAAATCTTTGTAACGTTTACGGTTCGCGAAGAAGTCGGCGATGATTACGCCACCAATGGGTGGAATCGCCAGCGAAAGGAAGGTTAACCAACCAACGAAGTTGTTGTATAACCAAAGCGCGAAAATCGTACCGATAATGCCGTTAATGATAGACATTGTAGTACTTGAGCGACCTGTGATGTTAGATAAACCCAGACCTGACGCATAAAGTGCATTTTCATTGGTTGTCCAGATATTCAAGCCAAGCACGATGATGGCTGGAAGCAGTAGACCTTGCGCGATCATCACATCTGAAATATCAGCCTGACCGGTTGCTGCTGCGCCTGCTGCGCCGAAGATAAACATCAGCGAGTTACCGATGAAGAACGCGACCATTGTAATTAACACGGCGCTTGCTGGCTTTTTACCGAAGCGAACGAAATCGGCAGTCAACGTACCTGCACTTACAAACGAACCTACAACCATTGCTAGTGCCATTGAGAAGTCCATTGGCGTCTCTGGCTTAATCAGCTGCAGTTGCTCTAGTCCACCAACACTGTCTACGGCTGTTAGCACTGAGTAACCACCCAGAATCGCAATCGCGGGCACCGCAATTGCTGAAAGCACCATTAGCGCTTTAATACCGAAGTACACCGTACCCGTCATCAAAAGGCCTGACACAATAATCAAGGTGTTGGTATCAATGCCTGTGGCTTTCTGTACCGGAATTGCGAACATGGCAACGCCTACACCAAACCAGCCGACTTGTGTACCACCAAGTAGAGCAGAAGGAAGCCATGAGCCTTTTGTACCGAAAGAGAAACGCGCTAGGAGGTGAGTAGAGAGGCCAGTAGATGAGCCGATGTAGCCAAGAAAAGAAGTGTAAATACCAAGAATTAGGTTACCGATGAGAACGGCGAGGAAGAAATCGTTGAAAGAAAGACCTGTCCCGAGTGAACCACCTGTCCACATACTTGCAGAGAAGAAAGTGAGTCCAAGCATTACCATGGTGAGTGAAGCAACTCCTTTCCTAGCCGATGTTGGAACCGGCCCAAGACTGTAGTTATTATCCGCAGCCATTTTTTACCTCCGCAATTGTTCAAAATTAAAATTAACGGTCGCCGTATTGCAGGCAAACGTGCGCATTATCGTGATATAAATAACATAGTCAATGCTAGTTTTATCAATAAGCCATCTATTAAGGCGGTTATGTTAAGAATAGACATTTAAAACATAAGGTTACTTTTTATATTTATTCTTAAAAAATAATTAGAAAACGTTTTCTATGGCGTAGGTGGTGAGCCAGAGTTGAACTTCACTATGAATGCTGGCGATTATGGCTATGAATGGGTGTCTGTATATTGGATGGACGATGTTTCTTAAATTTCAGGCAAAAAAATGGCCAATCGCAATACTCGCAATTGGCCTATATATATCGTGAACAAGAAAGGTTCACTAACAACGTCAGTTGGCTAGGTGACCCTCGGCTTAAGAAGGGTCAATATGTACATTGCAGTTAGTGTGCCAACTTTTAAAGCAACGTAAAATGGGTGTTTTATAGCAATTTGGTGCGTATTTAAACGGTTTTTTTGCATTTTGAAAGTTGATAGTTGCGTTTTGCAATTGCATTTTGCGATTTACAATGATTGTCATTAAGGAATAAACGATAAAAGTGAATACTGAATACTGAATACTGCTTAGTTTTTGATTTTTGCTGCTCTGTCTGCAACTAACGGTAAAATAGATAAAACGCCCGTGCGATCTCAGATTTCACGGGCTTTGTATCGTTTTATCTAAAACAAGTATTAGATCGAGTAGAAGAAGTATAACTGGGACTTCATTCTAATGATGATCCCGCGTATTACGTCTAGGAACGCCATTAAGCTGATAGGCTTCTCACCGCTTACCCAAGCTAACCCTACAGAGCCGACTGGAATATCGTAACCTTCCGCCTCGTCAATTTTTAAGCGGACAAAGTGGTGCTTGTTCTGAAGATTTCGACCTGTGGTGACACGAACTTGTTCATCAATACCTAATAGGCTAGCTTGTGCTTCACCCGTCGCTTCAACAATGCCTTCTACGGTTGCAGAGAATATCTTGCCTGGGTATACCGCCGTTGCAAACTCTGCAGGCTGGCCCACTTTTACGTTACGAATAGCTTGGTGATTCACTCGCATTAACACGTATTTTTCTTCAGTGTACATTTGGATACGAGGCATCATTGATACTCGCTGTCCTTCACGAAGAATGAAGTTAGTTACAAAGCCGTCAGTCGGCGCCGTTACTTTGGTACTGTTCAAATCCCATAGAGCTTGAGCCAATGTTGCTTTTGCCGAATCTACCTCAGTTTGTTTCTTACTGACGTTGGTTTCTGCCTTGTGGATGTTTAACTTCGCGTTCTCAGCATCAACTTCTTTCTTACTCAGTTGAGATTCCAATGTGGTGACGTTATACGTTGCCAAGTCTACCTTTGCCGTTTGTTGGTCGATGTCAGTCTCAGTAATCGTATGTTCTACAACTTTGTTTTGCTTTTGGTAACGGTCAAGTGTTTTAGATTGCAGAACAAGATCTGTTTTTGCTGATTCTATCTGAGCGACAGAGGCTTTGATATCTTCAAGCGCTGACTGATAGCTTACTTTAGCGATGCTCACTTCTTGGCGAGCGGTATCTAAAGCAACGTTCGCCGATTCAAGTTGCACGCTAGCCTTATCTCTTGCAATAACATATTTGGTGTCATCAATTTCGTAAATAAGCTGACCTTCAATCACGTCTTGGTTCGGTCTAATGTGAACCTTGGTTGTTTTGCCTGACACATTGGTTGAATCTGGACGTAGCTGAATGTGTGGTGATTGAACGACTGAACCTCCAGAGAGATCCATCGGAGTGTAGTTAATGAGTCCAACCCAAACAAACAATAACCATGATGTACCACCTAGATAAGAAAATGCTTTGGTGCCTTTATTCCATGGCATACCAATAAGCCTAAGTAGATAGATGAACAGTGCCCACAGAGCTAAGCCTTCTAACATGTTTGGCTCTCCCCATCTTGATCATTCTTAACTTGTTGTTCTGTTGGCTCCGCAGGTGCTTTCCATGTGTCTCTCAGGTTTATGATGGCTTTTTCCATATCAACAAACGCTAAAATGACGGCAAGTACCCATACCCAGTGCCATATGAAGCCAATCCAAGTTAAAGCTGTGATTAAACCGAGCTGGTGATGCTCTTTACTGTGGGCTTTATTGATTGGTAATTCATGAACACGCCAAAAGCCGTAACATGCAGCTGCGATTGTTGCGACCAACACAACGCCAGCTACGACGTGTAATGCGGTGTCTGCGCCTGTTCCAACAAATGGGACACTTAGTAAACTCATTGATCAACCCTAAGTAAAATTTGAACGCCGAGTGTGATGGAAGTTGGATTTACAGGTTGTAAATTTACTAATTACTTCGATAATGGCAATTATATGATTTGATCTATGATCTCCTTTCTAAGGGCTAGCGACTAATGAACAATTGTAACTTCTTAAGAGCGTTAGGGATTTTGGGTATTTATCAACACGCTGTCACAAACCCTGTGGTTAATACGGAGCGTTTAGGTATTCCGAAGTCTGTGTTTACTAACTCAATGAATCTTATTCCGGTCAATGAAGTCGATAAATGGTATGGGTTTCTTGAACAGCAAACTAATGATCCAGATATTATTCTGAAACTGTCTGACCGAGTGGATATTGAAAAATTAGGCCCGTTAACCAACTGGTTTTTTTCTGGACATGATCTTGCTTCTACGATCCGCCGAGTGAACATCGGCCTGCACTGTTTACAGTCTGGTGCGTTCTTATACGGTGCACAGGTAGGGACAATGATTAAATGGTGCTACGACAATCCTGCTTACTCAGAAACGGGTAAAGTGCATGACTCAATAAGAGTCGCGGTTTTCATTATGAAGATTTTACGTCGATATTTGGGTGATGACTTTAAACCCGTCGCGGTTTCAATAGCCGGTCGTCGAGAGAATGTTGACCTCTACCATGAATATTTCGGCTGTACGATTCAATGGGGACAGCCTCGCACAGAGGTTTGGATCCCGAGTGAATCGAGGTTATCCATCAATCAATCACTATCGAACAGTAAAGCAAATCTGGCGATGAACTTTCATGACTTGGATAACTATCTAAACATGCCAGATGCTGGTGATGAACATAAGGTCACCTATGAGATGATCAACTACAGTCGCCACTTTGGTTTACCAACCCTTCACAAGGTTTCCAGTTTATTAGGGCTCTCTGAGCAGCAGTTTCAACGCCGTTTGCATAAATCGGGCATCAATTTTTCTACCATTATGGGGTATGCGTTAAGCAACGTGGCGGTAGAGCTACTGATGTATTCAGTGCCAGTGGAAGAGGTCTCGAAGAGGTTAGGTTATACCAACGTCGCGAGCTTTAATCGGATGTTTAAGAAACATCGAGGTTTGACGCCTAAGCAGTATATTGAGCGTTTTGATAGTCAATACTGATCATCATTAGTCTTCATCTAGCTTTTTAAAATGAGTGGATAGGTAAACGATTATCCAAGTGCTAAGGACAAAAGGCGCGGTAAGTGGTAGCAGTGACAGTTCATGAAAACCAAGTGTGATGAGACAGCTCAACAGCATGCCTAATAGGGTTAACGGCCAAGGAATTCGCGGATAGAGCACAAGTGCTAGAGTGGCAAGAGTGGCGTTGTACCCGTAAAGACCTTGCTCAATTAGCGCGCCAGAAGCGCCAATCATGTGGCTAAAAACAGTGCTGATTAACACTGTGAGTACTACCCATAGCGCATGCTTGATATTGTTGAGTGCGATGGCAACCAAGATGACTAGACCCGATAGTGCATTATCGATAAAGCTGACTTGGCTGATCCCTTTCAATAACGGGAGCACCGCTGTTGGTAAGCTGAACCACGAGTCTACCTCAAGACTGATGATGGGTATCAATGCGGAGTTGGATGGAGAAAATGCCGATAGATCCAAGGCTGATTGGATAGCATAAATCAGCCAACTGGTGAGGATAAAGGCACTAGTGTAACCGCGATATTTCTTAAAACTGAATACGATGCGGGCAATAGGTACTGTGAGTAATGCGCCTAACATTGTCACTACAACCAAAAATGGGGTGACACCAAAAAAGTTACCGATAAATAAACCAACTAAAGCGCCATTTAGCGCATACATGCCATTCTCAATATCATGAGACGGTTTATTGGTCAGTAAGGCAAATCCATAGCTGCAACTGGCGCCAAACAAGGTAAGAAAAGCCAGCGCAAGTGACTCAATAGAAATGGCAAACAATAGCAGAAGCGACGTCATAACAGACGGTGTGAAATAGACTTGCCCAATGCCATTGAGCAAGCCTTGAAATGGTAGAATATCCTTATTCGTTCTCATTGTCTGACTACATTCTTTTGCTATGTTGAATCTTTTGTAGCTCAGATTGTATGCAATTTTATTAAGTTGACCATCTTTGCGTATCAATTCTGATACCAGCGCTCACCATAGGCTTGTTGGTAATCTGGTGTTTCAATGATGCCTTCTTGCTCTGGAACGGTTTCTAATGGCCCAACGACCGTTCGATAAGGTAATACGCCAGCCCATACCGGGATATCCATATCAGCTTTATCATCATTCACTCCATGTTTACCTATCTTCACGGAGGCTTCTGTTAAAGGGATCGCCAATAGCTCGGTGGCGGTGAGCTCTTTCTCATTACTGAGCCTGACTTCGTCGGTTCTTCCCGGCGCGATTTGCTCAATAAAAATATTCAACAAGCGATCCTTTTCTTGATTGTCATCGATGACTGAAAATGATCCTAATACCACAGCAGAACGATAATGCGCGCTGTGATGAAATGCCGAACGGGCCAATACCCAACCATCGAACAAAGTGAACGTTAAACAGGTGGGCTCTCCCTTTTTTAACCCTTTTAGTAAGCGACTGTTTTTAGCCCCATGAATGTAGACCATATCATCTACTCGCCACGCGAGCATCGGGATAACCATTGGCCCTTGTTCACCCTGCAATGCAATGTGTGCGATTAAGCTCTCATCAATAATTTGGTGCAGTTTCTCTTGTTCAAATACGGCTTTGTGAGCCCCTTTTTTAATCGTGGTTCTTTTCGTGCTAGATAACATAATCGCTCCTTAATCATTGCCTTTTGATTAATGTAGCGATTAACTGGTCTATTAAATAGAGCCACTTTTAAACACTATTTGGATCCAGTTATGCAGCCTATTGATGTCGGTGACCTACAGTTAGACGAGCAACATGACACGCGTCAAACCGCCTTGTTTCATGCGATCAGAGAAAAGATTGTTCAAGATTTATGGAGTAAGGGCAGTAAGTTACCCTCAACGCGTAAGTTGGCCGTAGAACTGTCGGTAAGTCGAAATACGGTGATTTATGCGTACGAACAACTGGTCACCGAAGGCTATATCGAGAGTAAGCAAGGCTCAGGGTTTTATGTCTCGGTTGAACAACCAGAGCACTTTCTAAGTTTGTCTCAGCCAAACAGTGTTCAGGATCCGAAGGTTAAACAAACAGTCAGTAAACCGGCTGCAAACATAGCGACACCTAACGACATTAACCGCAGCTTTGCCCCCGGAGTTCCTGACTTAGATGCGTTCCCTTTTGCGAAATGGCAGAGGCTGCTGCAACGTCACTCTACACGTCAGAACATTGCGGGTAATCAAGAGGTTCAGGGAAGCTTGGCCTTGAGGGAAGCATTGAGCGGGTATCTTGCGAGTAGTCGCTCGGTTCACTGCAGTACCGATAGAATCATCATCACCGCAGGTGCGCAGCAAGCCATCTCAATTGGTTTGATGGCGACGTTAGCTATGGGGGACAAAATCCTTGTGGAAGAGCCCGGCTATCGACAAGTGCATAAAATCATCGATCTGTTGAGGCTAGAGCTAGACGGTGTGAGTGTGCGTGAAAAGGTTGGGTTAGATATTGAAAAAGTGCTGTCCAGTAACGCCAAGGCTCTGTATGTCACGCCGAGTAACCAATACCCAATGGGCACGACCTTGAATACCGAGCAACGACTTAAACTGATCGATTGGGCCAATCGACATCAGTCATGGATCATTGAGGATGATTACGACAGTGAGTTTCAGTTTGCTCATCGCCCTTATACCAGCATGCAAGGGTTAGCGGGAAAGTTAGGGTTCGATGATCGCATCATCTATGTCGGATCCCTGAGTAAGGTGATGTTCAATGGCTTGCGACTAGGTTATTTGGTGGTGCCAGAAAGTCTGGTGGCGAAGTGTCTTGAGATTAAAGATGCGCTCACTGGAGACACGGCCTCACATACACAAGAAGCGCTGGCGGACTTTGTACGTGAAGGCGATTTATTGCGCCATATTAGAAAGGTGCGTCGTTCATACAAACTCAAGCATGAAGCGATGATAGAAGCGATTAAAAGTGAGTTTCATGGCGATCTTGAAGTGATCAGTCAGGCTGCAGGGCTACATGTGACAGTGAAGTGGTATCAAGGGATATCTGAACATGAGTGGAGCCGTAGAGCAGAGTTTGAAAATATCATCATTCGTCCTTTTGACTTTTATGAATATGGATCAAGTGATGCTCGTGATTGGAGTGGTGCAGTGCTGGGGTTTGGTAATATCCGACTGGCTGACATAAAGCCGAAGATCAAACAGATCGCTCGGCTTTTTTATCAGTAATATTGGTAGGGCTTGTTTACAATTTTCTGATTCATCACTAATCGAGTTACAACTTGTCGATAGAGACAGTGGGTTTACCTTTGCCTAGCCACTTCCGCCAAGGGAGTGACAATGTCACAAAAACAGTCACAGCATAGAGCATCGACCAGCTTAGGCAGATAAACACCAAGGTACAGATCACCAGTGAAATCATGGCTGTGTATCTCGATGCGCCAGTCAATAATCGGCAAGCCGCTAACATCGCAAGCAGATAAACCAGTACGAAAATACCGTTGGCGAGTTTAAGAAAGAATTCGAGATCCAAATTAGACAGCTCGCCGATTACACACGAGATAAGCGCAATAAAGCCAATTGCTAAGGTTGGATAAAGTGGTACGCCACGGCTGTTGAGCTGCGCCATTTTACTGGTCGGAGTGTGTTGGCGAGCTTGAGCCCAAATCATGCGAGACAAGCTTTGGGTGTAAAGGTTTAGGCTAGCAAAACAAGCAAAGAAGCCAAGTACACTGATGACGGTTTTAAAGCCATTGCCAAACAGTTGCTCTGTCACCCACGGGATAGAGGCAGCATCAAATTCCGGCGAACCATAAGCGCCTAGCTTGATAATAACCACTGAACAAGCCCAGTACACCAAACCTGCGACGAAACACCCGGTAATGATGGCGATGGGGAAGTCACGCTGTGGATTCTTAAATTCCTCTCCCATGTGAGCAAAGGCTTCGATTCCTACAAAGCACCAAAACATAACCGCCAGTGCTGCACCAATAGACCACATTGAATCGGATGTCATAGTCGGAACTGCGATGTCAGCTGCTGTGATGTCGGCTTTCCAGACAAAAGCGCTGACTAAAGCAAAAATCGACAAGGCAATCACGGTTTGCAAGCGGCCTGAAGACTTACTGCCCATCAAATTGACGGCAATAAGCAGAGCGATGGTAAAGGATTGAGCACCTAATGGTGTGTCGAGTGGTGCTGGTAACAGTTGTTGAGCAAAGCCTCCTGCCAATGCAATCGCCGCTGGAATACCGACAGGAATAACACTCACAAACAACCAAGCCACACTGGTTTCTAATCGCTCGCTGAATGCTTGGCGCACAAAATAGGCCGTGCCTCCTGCATTGGGGTAGCGTTTCCCTAATGCTGCGAAGGTTAGTGCAATCGGGCAAATGGCGATAAACAGGATTAACCATGCTAATAGCGATAACTGCCCTGCAATGCCTGCTGCGATCGCAGGGATCATAAACAATCCTGTGCCAAGCAAGGTCGTAGAGAGTTGTCCAATTCCTGAAATAAGCGTGATTTCTTGTTTGAGTTGCGTCATTCGCTGTCCTTGCTATTGGCTTTGATATCGGTTTTATGGTGCAGTCTTGTGAGGCTGAGATTGAAAGCATACATTGTCGACATCAATAATACAGCTAGCGAAACGTCTTAAGACACCGTCAATTTAACGGTATTAATTTGATTAAGCGTGAAAGTGTCGGCTGTCATAATGGCTGTTATAAGTTAGAAAGTTGTGTCAAATTAGGCGTTATAAATAGAACAATAAATGGAAAGAATCAGAAGCATGGATAAATTTGATCGCCAAATTTTAGATATTCTAAAAACTAACGCTCGATGCTCAGTGAGCGATATCGCAAGAGATGTCAGCCTGTCTCGCTCTGCAGTGAACGCCAGAATCAAGAAGCTGGAAAACGATAAGATCATCACAGGATATTGTGCACAGGTGACCGAGCCTGATTTACCGAAGAACGTTGGCGCTTATATCTCTTTGAAGTTTGACATGTCGAGCAGTAACCATAATTGTGAGTCTTACGCTAAAAATATCTACGCCATTAATGGTGTGCAGTGGTGTCACTCTATTAGCGGTGAGACCGACATGATGCTTTATGTTGAAGTTGAAAGCATGGAGCGTTTGAACCAAATTCGTGACCAGCTGCAAGGCTATCCTGAACTTCGACATCTTATGACTCATACTGTCTTAACGGAATTCTTCAACAAGCAAACTTCGTCTTTTAATATGTCTTGAGTGAGTGCTGCTTACCTTCACTGTGTCGTCATTTGTCCGTACTTACTCAACTTATTCTTACTCGCTCTATTCTTATTCACTCTAAGGTTGCTGATGTTAGGTAATATCAATTTAAATTTACTGCGGTCGCTGCATGTGCTTCTTGAAGAGTGCCATGTAAGCCGAGCCGCTCAGCGTCTGCACATCACGCAGTCGGCGGTTAGTCGTCAACTGGCTCAGCTTAGAGATCTATGTGGTGATCCTCTTCTGGTTCGTGATGGGAACAAACTGGTGCCAACCAACCGTGCTTTGTTGCTTAAAGGCAAGCTCGATGACTTGCTGGGCGAGTTTGACCACCTCTTAGATGATAAGCCATTTGATCCACAAGACTGGCAAGGTGAATTGGTGTTGGCTTCGAGTGATTATGTTGCTCAGTATATCTTGCCCATTATTGTGTCCGAGGTGTCGAAGGACGCGCCCCATATCAACTTGGCTTATCGTTTGTGGCAGCCTAACTTCCTTGAAACGCTTAATGAATCAGGTATTCACTTGGCGTCGAGTATGTTCCCCAAAAAGCCAGATCATGTCTCAAGTATCAAGCTCGGAGAGGATAAGTCCGTGTGTTTGATGAGAGCCTCTCATCCGCTGGCTAAGCAATCAGCCATAAGCTCGGAAGACATCGTGAATTACTCACATATCAAAGTCACGGGTGGGGGAGACAAAGACAGCTATTCGGATATTGCGTTAAAGAAACAGGGACATAAACGCAGAATCGCATTGCAGGTACCGTTCTTTTCATCGGCGGGAAACGTGTTAATGCAAGACGACTACTTGATGATTGTGCCGGAGCATATTGCTTACAACTTGGGTCGACATCTCGATGTCGCTTACTTTTCGCTGCCGTTTGAGACAGAAATGCATACCTATTGGCTGATGTGGCATCCTAAGTATGACAACGACTCTGCCCATAAATGGGCTCGAGAGAAAGCGTTTAAAGCCATCCAAAAGTCGAGTTACAATATAAGTATGATTTCAAATCATACCAGTGATGATAATCTTTGATTTCAAATAATACCTACTGCGGCTTATTGTAAGCGCTAAGTATTGAGTATTAATTGTAGAGTGTTCAGCTGGAACGCTTTGTTTTACTAGGAATGGAATGATGACAGTAACAATTTGGTTTTCTTTATTAGCGATTTGCTTATTGGGTGCAATGTCTCCGGGCCCAAGCTTGGCGATGATCGCTAAGCACAGTTTGGCTGGTGGCCGTATGAACGGACTTATCGCAGCTTGGTCACACGCTGCGGGTATAGGTATCTACGCGTTCGCAACCATTGTCGGTTTAGCCGTTGTGCTTGAGCAATCACCAATGTTGTTCAAAGGGATCAGTTTAGCGGGTGCTGCGTATCTGCTCTATCTCGGTGTAAACGCGTTGCGCTCAAAAGGTGGAGTTGCTGCGAAATTGGAAGCGGGTGAACAGATGAGCTACATGCAGTCTGCTCGCGAGGCTTTCTTGATCTCTATCTTGAGCCCTAAGATCGCTCTGTTCTTTATCGCTCTATTTAGCCAATTTGTGGCGTTAGGTAACGAACTGAGCAATCAAGTGATTATTGTCTCAACGCCACTGATTGTTGATGGCCTTTGGTATACCTTTATTACTCTAGTGCTCTCTAGCCCGTTGATCGTAGAGCGCATTCGAGCAAAAGCGCAGTTGATCGATCGATTGTCTGGCGTGGTTTTAATCCTGCTTGCTGTGCGTGTGGTGTGGACGATATAGCGATAGTCCATATACCAGTAAGAAACAATATCCATTAAAAAGGCTCACTAGACGTTATCTAGTGAGCCTTTTTGACTTCTATGGATTGGCTTCGACAGGTTTGAGCTTGTTAGCCTTCTGAATTCAGTACAGCATCGAGCTTTTCCATCGAGTCGGAGAAGTACGGGTTGTAGGTCAAGCGCGCATGGTTTTTACCTTCTTCACGATATCCCCACGCTGAGTACCACACTTCACTTGTCGCGTTGCACTGTGCTTCAAAACCTTCCTCTTGACCATTGGAGCAGATCTTCTCGCTACCATTGATCCCGTAGTAAGGATTGCTTGGCGAGAACAGTAAGCCCATGTGAGAGCCGTTCGAGATACGTTGCTCTGGGATCTTCATGCTGTATTGAACAGCGCGAGGATCGTCAAGTGTGGTTTCCCCTTGCCAAATCAACACGTTATTTGGGTTTGGCATGGATTCCGTAAATGCCTGCTGAACGAAGTGGGTATCAATGACACTGTCGCCTTCACTCATCATAATAAACACGGGCTTATCAAAGTGTTTGTCTTGAAGGCCCTCACGAACCACTTCTGAGGTTTGGTAGTAAACCGAAGCACCATTCATTGGCAGTGAGTTATAGCGAAG
This sequence comes from Vibrio tasmaniensis 1F-187, assembly GCF_000272405.2. Taxonomy (GTDB): domain Bacteria; phylum Pseudomonadota; class Gammaproteobacteria; order Enterobacterales; family Vibrionaceae; genus Vibrio; species Vibrio tasmaniensis_A. The sequence goes on along the minus strand of NZ_AJZM02000015.1, from coordinate 17,141 downwards.
TACATTGTCTTCAGGATCTTGATCCGCCCAAGTGACAAAATAGCTTGCTAGCTCCGCATATTGAACTGCAGAAGAGCTCGGTTGAAACGCAGGAGAGAACAACAGTAACCCAGAGATCTTAGGATCGTTCATCGCCTGTGAAGTCACAAGGTTCGCACCTGTTGAATAACCGCCAAGCCACACAGAATCATACTCTTGCTCCAATAGCTTCGTATGATGAGCTACAACACCTTGCCAATCTTCTAAGCTTGGTTGCATTAAGTCACCGACACGACTGCCGTGGCCCGGTAGCAATACCGTTCTCACTAGGTAGCCTTGTTCTGCTAAGTGCGTTGCGATGTCTTTAAATGAGTACGGAGAATCACCTAAACCATGTACCAATAAAACTGCCTTACCGTTAGGTGCCGCAGGTTTGTATTCGGTGGGTGAATTGAGTCGAATCTCTAGCTGCTTGTCTTTGGTCATGAATACACGGTTTTTCAATAACCAATCTTGAGTTTCATTGACGTAGGCATCAAAGCTGTCTTGCTGATATTCAGGCAAGTTTGGAGATGTTTCGTAAGCAGGTATCGTTGTCTCGTTGGAACAACCAACGAGACTTAAAGTCGTTAAGGCGAGCAGCGTTAGAATGGTATTTCTATGCATTTTTTGATGTTGTCTCTGTTGTTCTTCTACTATGTCTGAAACTGAAGTTTAGATTACTTTCTGCTTGAAAGGTCTTCGTATTCACCTTCAATAACACCGGCATCACTGGTAGATGATTGACGTGTGTTCATGTGAGCTGCGAAACCCTGTTTTTTCATTTGATTCTGAATGCGCTTGCCAGTGATTAAAGCTGCAATAGCTAAAGGAATAGCAAGAATCAAGCTCGTGAATAACGCCAATAGGCCAGTAAACAACGCAACAATCGTAACTAATATATTTTTCATATTCATTCCTCTTTTCTCTATGTTGTTACTATATCGCTTCCATTCTGAACGAAACATGAACACCGTTAATAAATATCAGAGAGTCACTATGACACAGGTGTGTGTGGATTGAGAGTTTATATGTAGTCATAATCACGCACTAAAATCATGGAATAACAGTAAGTTCCATAAAATCAACAACTTAAAAGTTGGCACGCTTGATGCTCTATAGGGGTTGGAATAAGTCACTGTAAGCAAAGTACTTACAGCTAATAAAAAATTACTGGAGCCCCTTATATGTTCTGTATTCAATGTGAACAAACAATTCAAACCCCAACCGTAAAAGGCTGTTCTTTCGCACAAGGCATGTGTGGAAAAACCTCGGAAGTATCCGACCTTCAAGACGTGTTGGTGCATTCTCTTCAAGGCGTTTCTTTTTGGGCAAGCTTAGGTCGCGCTTGCGATGTTATTGATACAGAAGTTGATGAGTGGGCGCCAAAAGCGTTCTTCGCAACACTGACTAACGTTAACTTCGACCCTGCTCGTATTATCGAATTCGCACAACAGTCTCATGAATTCAAGCAGCGTTTAGAGCAAAAAGTTCGTGCAGCAGCAACATTGATTGGTTTTGAAATTCCAGAGCTTTCTGCAGCAGCACAGTTCGATCTTCCAACAGATTCTTCAGAGCTATTGGCACTTGCGCCTCAAGCTGCTGTAAACCGTGGTCACGACTCTCAACACGAAGATGTGATTGGTCTTCGTCTTCTTTGCCTATACGGCTTAAAAGGTGCGGCAGCCTACATGGAGCACGCTCGTGTTCTTGGTCAAACTGACAATGCTATCTTTGCTGAGTACCATGAAATCATGGCGTTCCTAGGTACAGATCCATCAGACCTAAAACAACTGTTAGATACGTCTATGCAGATTGGCTTAATGAACTACAAAGTCATGGAAATGTTGGATAAAGGCGAGACAGATACATTTGGTCACCCTCAACCAACAACCGTGAATGTGAAGACGAAGCAAGGTCACTGTATCCTTGTTTCTGGTCACGACCTGCATGATCTAGAAAAGATCCTTCAACAAACGGAAGGCAAGGGCATCAACGTTTACACTAACGGTGAGATGCTACCAGCACACGGTTACCCAGAGCTAAACAAGTACCCACACCTTGCGGGTAACTACGGCAGCGCTTGGCAGAACCAGCAAAAAGAATTCGCTAACTTCCCTGGCGCAATTGTAATGACGTCTAACTGCCTGCTTAACCCTGATGTAGGTTCTTACGCAGACCGTCTATTTACACGTAGCATCGTGGGCTGGCCGGGTGTTGATCACCTTGAAGGCGACGATTTCAGCGCAGTAATTGATTGTGCACTAGCGCAAGAAGGTTTCAAACACGACGAGATCGAGCAAATGATCACTGTCGGTTTTGGTCGTAACGCATTGATGGAAGCGGCACCTGCGGTTGTTGAGCAAGTAAAAGAAGGCAACATTAAACACTTCTTCCTAGTCGGTGGTTGTGACGGTGACAAATCTGAACGTAGCTACTACACAGACTTCACAGCTCAAGCGCCAGAAGATTCAGTAATCCTGACATTGGCATGTGGTAAATTCCGTTTCAACAAAAACCAATTCGGCGACATTAACGGTATCCCACGTCTGTTAGATGTTGGCCAATGTAACGATGCTTACTCTGCGATTCAGCTTGCTATCGCACTGTCTCAAGAGTTTGATTGTGGTATCAACGAACTTCCGTTAACGCTGGTTCTATCTTGGTTCGAGCAAAAAGCGATCGTTATCTTGCTTACTCTGTTCGCTCTAGGTGTGAAAGGTATCTACACAGGCCCTACAGCACCTGCGTTCCTAACTGAAAACCTACTTAAGATTATGCAAGACGAGTTCGATATGCGTTCTATTTCAACGCCAGAACAAGATCTTAAAACAATCTTAGCGGCTTAATTTAAGCCAACCTGAAGCCTCGTTGTTGTGACGTTTTTAATAAAACAAACAGCTGCGGGGCTTTTTAGATTTAAATCTTTAGTCATTTAATCATCAGTAAGGTGCGTGAACTATGTATGCATGGTCGGATAGCGATTCAATCAATTTAGTGTGTTTAAAGAAATGGCACGAGACGCCAGATACGGTCAGCTTTGAGCTTGGCAGTATTCCACAAGACTTACATTTCAATTTTAAGCCTGGGCAATTCATTACTCTGGGTTTAGATATGCCGACGAAAACCGATTATCGCGCCTATTCTGTGGCTTCTTGTCCTGAAGATAATCGCCTGAAGCTGACGGTGAAACGTGTGGAAGGTGGCTTGGTTTCGAACTTTATTGTTGATGAGCTTGATGAAGGTGATGAGGTTTCAGTATTGAAGCCTGCTGGCGCGTTTAACTGTATTGATTGCATGCCAACAGCGACGAAAAAAGTGACGCTGGTGAGTGCAGGTTGCGGTATTACACCTGTGATGGCGATGGCAAAGTATTGGCTAGCTCAAGGCAGTGATATTGAGATCGATTTTGTTCACATGGCACGTAATCGACGCGAGACCATCTACTTTGAAGAGCTTAACCAACTTGATGAGGCGCACAGCAACTTCAATCTTAAATTGCTGCTAAAAGACAGTGAAGGAACAACTGCTCCCCAAGGTCGTCTAGACAAGAGTTGGTTGGTAACACTCAGCCCAGATATTTTAGACCGAACTGTTTATCTGTGCGGCCCAGTTGGCTTTATGCAAAACATAGAAAGCTACCTGAAAGAACTAGAATTCAACATGGAAAATTTCTATCAAGAAAGTTTCACGCCAGCGAACCCAAACACGGATTCATTGGTCAATAGCAACACAGCTTCAGAAGAGTCACAAGCGGAAGCGTCTGCAGATTCAAATGGTGCCGTTAAGGTGTTTGTTCCTGCATTTGGCGCAGAAGTAGAAGCGGAAGCGGGTACACCATTGGCTGATTCATTAGAGAAAGCTGGTGTTCCGATTATTATTGCCTGTCGCAGTGGGATTTGTGGTTCTTGCAAGTGCAAAGTAACCAAAGGTTCAGTGGAATCAAGCAGCCAAGAGACTTTGACGCCAGAACAGATTGAGCAAGGTTATGTCCTTGCGTGTTCGAGTACGATTCAGTCAGACGTTGAGGTTGAGCTGTAACAGATGTGAAGTCGAGCTTTGTTAGAATGGTAAAGACAAAGTTGGCGTAATAGAGACCAAAATTAAAGTAACAGATGTAAAAAGGCCACTTAGATCAGATAGAGAGAGCAGATCTAAGTGGCAACCTTCCTGTTTATACGGGGGAGTAAAACAAGAAGGGTTGCGAAGCCCATAATAGACTTCGCAGATATAATTATTATGTTGTGGAGCCGTTTGCGCTGAGTTAGTTACAAGATCGAAGTCGTTTAAACTTCAGGGTATGTCTTGTAACGAACACCCATCATCTGTTCCATACAGTGAACAACTTGGCAGCTGTAGCCAAACTCGTTGTCGTACCAAATGTAAAGAACAGCGCGGTTGTCTTGCGCGATAGTTGCAACACCGTCAACCACACCTGGGTGGCGAGAACCAACCAAATCGGTAGATACAATCTCGGTTGAGTCGGTGTAATCAATCTGTGCAGATAAAGTTGAAGATAGCGCCATTTCACGTAGGTATTCGTTCAACTCTTCTTTGTTTGTGCCTTTCTCAAGGTTTAGGTTTGCTACTGCCATTGAAACGTTTGGCGTAGGTACGCGAATCGCATTACCTGTTAGCTTACCTTCCATTTCTGGCATCGCTTTTGATACCGCTTTAGCAGCGCCAGTCGATGTCAGTACCATGTTCAATGACGCAGCACGACCACGACGATCACCTGAGTGGAAGTTGTCGATTAGGTTTTGGTCATTGGTAAATGAGTGAACCGTTTCGATGTGACCTGATAGGACACCAAACTTGTCGTGAACCGCTTTTAATACTGGCGTAATTGCGTTTGTTGTACAGCTTGCAGCAGAGATGATCGTATCTTCTGGTTGAATGTCATTTTGGTTTACACCAAATACGACGTTCTTGATTTCACCTTTGCCTGGCGCAGTCAGTAGAACCTTCTTCGCACCATTACACGCAACGTGCTGGCTTAGGCCTTCAGCGTCACGCCACACACCTGTGTTATCAACCACAAGTGCATTCTCGATACCGTAAGATGTGTAATCCACGTCTGCTGGCTTGTTTGCGTAGATGACTTGGATGAAGTTACCGTTAACGATGATCGCTTTACGTTCTTGGTCTACAACAATGCTGCCGTTGAATTGGCCATGAACAGAGTCACGACGTAGCAAGCTTGCACGTTTTTCTAAGTCACCATCTTTGCCGCCACGAACAACAATTGCACGTAAACGCAGTGGGTAACCTGGGCCACTTTTCTCGATCAATAGACGAGTAAGCAAGCGGCCAATACGACCAAAACCGTACAATACAACATCGCGAGGTTCTGTCATCGCCTCGCCTTCAAGCGATTCTAAAAGTGCAGTTTGTAGGAAATCATCCAACCCGTGTGTGTCTTCGCGATCTTGCCAGAATGTATGAGCAAGGCGACCAACATCGATACGACATGGAGACAAGTCCATAGAGAGAAGGTGTTGAATGATGGGTTGAGTCTGTTCTGCGGTAAGCGGAGAACCTGTGTAACGTTTTGCGATGCGGTGAGCTTTGATGATGTCGATAGTTGTTGCGTTAACCAGTGTTTTACCGAAGAGGATAACTTCAACGCCTTTTTGGCGGTACAACTGACCTAAAGTAGGAGCGATTGATTCAGCAATAGTTTGACTAGTTTGCCAGTCTAGGAGGTGCTTTTCGGGACTCATCTTTACTCGGGACCTTTCACGTTAATGTCTGCAATCATAGCGAATGTAGGGTAGCCATGAGTGCATGGGGGAGTTGAGCTATCTAAGCTTTGGTGGTCTTTAACGCCACTTAAATTTGCTTGATATGCCTTGTGTGTAATTTGTAATTTTTATGTGGCAGGATTGTAAGGTACGACGAGTTATTCTGCTAGGAAAAATAAATGCAGATTAATTGTCTGAAAATTGGCTTTTAATTGGTCATAAATTAAGATTTTAGTGTCAAGAAAGGCTATTGACTTTAACAGTCTGTAGCACTTAATTTTCGCCAAAAAATACTCAGATCAAAACATAATGTGTAATAAAGGGAATTGCGATCATTAAAGATGTGATCATTAGCACTAGTTACACTTAAAAAGTAAACGACAGATAAGGTATTCAGCGAGTTTTCTTGTTCGACTTTTGAATAAGCTGAGTTTGAGTACAGAAAGTTAGTGACGCAAACGATTAGATCTCACAAATTTGACTTAACTTTGGTGTTTATTGGTTTCTAGAGCAGTGACTTGCTGTCATCTAGAGGCATAACCTTATCCTTTCACTTGTTTAAAACAGACCTTCCTCTTTAAATCCTGTACGTGGATAACGACTGACGCCAATTCCCATGATTAGCTCATAATGTCATTTGTTCATATTCAATTTGATCAATAACTCCTGTTAATGTCCTATTCTTATATTGGGCTAGGTAAAAATACTATCGGGAAAGGAGTCGTTATAAAAATGATAAATATGTCAATTAGATGGCGTCTTATTTTTCTTTCAACAGTTTCTGTATTCATTATGTTTGGGTTTACAGTCAATGAAGTGCTCAAGAACGATAAGAAGATGAATCACCTTGAAGCAACGCGAATTAAGGTGGAAGCACTTCAATCTTTTAATGCTGTTTCAAGTGGTGCTTATCAATGGTTAGTGCTGTCTAAAGACTCCCCAGAGAAAGGTCCATTGTTTTTAGAGCTGCAAGCGGAAGTGGATAGGCTTGCTCATTACGAAATACAACTTCAACAGTTCGACAACAGTTGGACTGTCGAGACGCAGTTGATTGAGTTAAAGAGTGTGTTAAAGAAGCTCGCGCGGGTAACCACTAGTATTGACAGCGACGCATCACAGATTACTGTCAGCAACGCACGGCAAACAGAACGAGCCTTTGACCTGTTAAAAGGCGTGTTAATGGAGCTGTCTGAATATCGTGCCAATATAGTGGACGAAAAGATCAGCCAAACAGATACGATGTTTATCAATCTTACTCACTACGTGTTCTGGACTCAGCGAGAAGCGTGGCTGAGTTACCGCTTGTATCGTTCTCCAGAGCTGATTGATCAATATTTATTGAGCTATGTTGGTGCTTTAGAAAGGCAACAACAGCTGTTAGATACGTTTTTACGATCAGACAGCCACTCGCTGGAAATTAGCAAACTGTTAAACATGTTCTCCCAAGATGAATTTCAAGACCGATTTACTTCTCGGCTTCTCAAAGGTGACTTCTCGGCACCTGAAATATATGAACATGTGGAAAGTTTAGAGCGAAAGAAATTGGCGATCTCAAAGGCGGTTGGTGCTTATACCGATCAATTAAAGTTTGATTTGACAAAAAATATAGCGCTACAGAAAAGGCAAACGGCGGTTATGACATTGCTTATCCTTGTTGTTTCAGGTGCTTTGTTATGGCTTGGTGTCGCGACATCTTTGCGCTTAAATAGAAACTTATCGATTATCTTGAAAGGGGTGTCTGAATGCGCGGATAGTTACGGCAAGCCTAAGGTGATTCATATTCAAGGTAACGATGAACTTGCCGAGTTTACTGAAACCCTCAATCGAGTGATGGAACGTAACTATCATCACAACAAAGAGCTGATAATAGCAAAAGAAGATGCAATTTCGGCTAACAAGGCCAAGAGTGCATTTTTAGCGAACATGTCCCATGAAATACGTACGCCGCTTAATGGAATTATCGGTATGGCGGAAATTTTATCTCAGAGTCAACTGAGCGCTAACCAACAAGAGGTACTTGAGGATATCGAGTCGTCTTCACATTCGTTGTTGGTGTTACTCAATGACATTCTCGATCTTTCTAAGATAGAGTCGGGTAACTTAATGTTGTCGCCGCATAATGCCGATTTGCGAGAAGCGGTTTACGACTCTGTGAGCGTAATTTTGTCGAAAGCGATCAGTAAAGACATTGAACTCGACATCAACATTGATGCTCAAACCCCAACACAGCTGTTTTTCGATGAGTATCGTGTTCGACAAGTGCTAACCAATTTGCTGTCTAATGCTATTAAATTTACCTCAAAAGGCACGATTACAACGGATATTGCTTATACACCGATGTCTTTGGGGCGAGGTAAGCTTGAATGCAGTGTGTCTGATAGCGGGATTGGGATTGAGCCAGAGAAGCTAGAGTCCATTTTTGAACCTTTCACTCAAGAAGATGGCAGTATTACTCGCCAATTCGGCGGTACAGGGCTAGGGCTTGCGATTTGTCGGCAGCTTGTTGACTTGATGGGCGGCTATATTACCGCACGCTCAGTGAAAGGAGGAGGCTCTACATTCACCTTTTGTTTGTACGTAGACACGGTCGAGGCTCACGCTCAAACGTTCGATAACCTAAGCCGTGCGACAATTATTTCTAATTCTTTCAATTACCTCGATCAATTGGTCAAAGAGTGCGAGCGCTTAAATGTTCGACCTAATGTTGTGTCATCCATTTCGGATCTTGGTGAGAGCCTGAAAGAAAGTGACTTGGTACTTTATTGTCACACGCTGCATCACTCTATGAGGAAAGATCTTGAGGCGTTAAAGGCGTTGTATCCGCTGACTCGCGTTATTGTGTGCCAGCATCACCTATTTAAAACCAATCTAATCACAGAAACGGTTCACTCGACCCATACATTACCATTTTTGGGTAGACGCTTCTTAAACAGCCTACGATCGCTTGATGCCGGTGAAGTACAATCACCGACGGTGGAAGTAAAAGATGAAAAAGTTCGTTCTCTGAATCGACGTATTCTGATTGTTGAAGACAACCTGATGAATCAGAAGATAGCGAGCTTCTTCCTTGAGCAAGCGGGCTATGAATATTTGATTGCCAGCAATGGCCAAGAGGCGGTCGATGTCATCACCCAGGGCGCTCAGTTTGATGCCATTCTAATGGACTGCATGATGCCAGTTATGGATGGTATAACGGCGACTCGTGTGATTCGAGAGTGGGAGACAGATCAACAAACCCCACCACTACCCATTATTGCTTTAACCGCTAGTGTCTTAGAAGAGGACATCAAAAATTGCTTTGAAGCAGGCATGAACGCCTACTTGCCGAAACCTTATAAATCCCACCAACTGTATGATCTTTTCAGTAGCCTTGATATTGTCTAATGGTCCCAGTATCAAGGCTAGCGCTGTGTGATTTAGCGTACTTCTTGCCCAAGGCTGTATTGTGCAACACAGCGGCCTACGTAGCTGATTTTTAGTAACCCGGCCACTAATATGGTGCTGATGTGTGCGAAAATTTGAATGGGTAGTGAGAAGTAATCGGCCATCGGATAAGCAACAATAATACTGAGTAGCATTAGCAAGGCGGTGATCGCTAAACTGAAATTTGAAACAGAAAGTAGAGTTTGAAAGCGTTGAGTCATCGTCTTCATATTGAATTCCTAATTGCTATTAATAATTATGATACTTGTTATCAATAGCAATTAGCGTTCCAGTTATGTTTTTATCATCAAATCAATGGTTTAATTTTATTGCTTCTATTTTTGAGTCGTAATGACTCTGTTTCTTTGTATGTCTTTATGACCTATCTATGTTCTTACCACTGTCTGAATCCACAAGTATCGATGTGGAATCGAACACCAGAATACAAACCCAGTCCAACGTTATTCTTTTGCCCAAATTCCGCATGAATCTTTTTAAGCTTCACGTGTAGATTTTCGCGAGTAATATCATTAGCAGGCACTAAGTCTAAAGCGCAGAACTCTAAGTGTTTACTTCGCAGTGCGCCACCCGCTTGCTTATTGTAGATATCGGTTCTTTCTCCAGACACAGGAATAACAACGCCAATCTCAGGCTCAATATATTGTTGAATGTACTTAAGGGTATTAATCATTTTTGGTACATGCTTTTTATTGGGTAGGGTAAACAGAGTGGTGTTGCTCATTGCCCAGTCGGTGCCTTGCAACAAGACTAAGTGCAGAGGCATGCTTTGGGTGATGCCGTTATCTTTGAGTTGCTGTCCGATCGCCTTGACTTGATCTTGGGCGTGGTTAAGGAGCATCCAACCTCGAAATGCAGATCTCGTGGGAACCTTGTAGCCATGAACATCGACCACGAGGTCGTCATAAGTGATTTCGGTTTCTTCGGTATAAAGTTTCTCAAATTTTTCAGGGTAAGGTTGCGTTGTTGATAGTGCCAAGGTAATCAGAATACTTCCGTACATAAAGTCTCTCCATCGCTTAGGTTCGCCTAGTTATTAACGTTCACCTAGTTACTTACGTACACTAAGGATATTACGTTCGATTAAGTATAGACGCCGGAATTTAGGCACAAAAAAACCCACTACAAAGAGTGGGTTACTAACATTGTTGCAAGTAAATTCTTTAGGTTAGATTACTTCTTACCTTGAGTTTGCTTGTCTTCTTCTGTTAGTTCACGAATACGACGGCTGATGTCGCGACGAGCTTTAGAGATCTCTGCACTCTTGATGATGTGATCATCAACGCGGTCTTCGTAGTCAGCTTTCATGTTTTTGATAATGCCTAGGATCTCGTCGTGAGTCATCTCTGGCTTGATGTAATCAAGTAGGTTATCAAGAAGGTCGACACGCTTGCGGTTGTCACGAACTTTCTTTTCGTTGTCTAAAAGTTCACGCTTAAGTTTGTTCTTACGTCGTGCTTGGTTAACAATTTCAAATACGCTGCTCATAGATTCCTTTTCCTAATCGTCAAATACGTTGTCTGGTTCTGATTAAAGCACATCAATTGATGATGTAACAGTATTTAGATCAAAGCAAAAGTAAGGTTGTTTAATTATTCGTCACTCTCTCTAACGTACGATTGTTTTTATCTTACCGTTCAAGTTAGTATCCCATTTAGATACTGCATTGATACGACATGTGAAATGAATCAACAACAATTGGAAACAGAAGATTTGGGCGACGATGTCGTTGAATCTTCGGCAGAACAAAATAAGCTTCGTGATGCGTATGTACAAGAGCGCACTAATTTGGAAGTCGTGGAAATAGAGCTAAATCGTTCTAAGATCATAATGATTGATGAACAAGGCAGAAAGAAACGAGTACCGATTTTGTCTGAGCATTAGCCATAACTGGCTGCATTGTTAAATGTTGAGATGGAATTATCAAAATAATAAAAAGGAAAAACGATGAACACAGTACTTTCCCCAATTGAAGCGAGAATTATCGGTTGTTTGATCGAGAAAGAAGTGACTACTCCAGATCATTACCCACTGACACTAAATAGTTTAACAACGGCTTGTAATCAAAAGAGTAACCGTGAACCTGTGCTCTCTCTGTCTGAGTCAGACGTTTTAGATGCGGTTGATGGTTTGATCGGACGTCGTATGGTGAGCGATGAAAGCAGCTTCAACAGCCGAGTTAATAAGTATCAGCACCGTTTCTGCAACACTGAATTTGGTGATCTGCAATTTACAGAGCAAGAGCGTGCAATCATCTGCTGCATGCTGCTTCGTGGGGCCCAAACCCCGGGTGAGCTTCGTACTCGAACTGGTCGTCTTGCAAACTTTGGCGATGTGAAAGAGGTTGAATCAATACTCGAAAAACTCGCGGCAAGAGAAGCGGGTGCGTTAGTCGTGAAGTTACCACGAGAAGCGGGTAAACGAGAATCACGCTACCAACACTTACTGAGCGGCGAAGTAGACATTGAAGCGTTTGCGACGGCATCGGTAAGCGCTGTTTCATCATCTGCATCCAGTGAAAAGTTTGAAGAACTTGAATCCGAAGTCGCGAGCTTACGTGAAGAAGTGGCAGAGCTTAAGGCTCTGGTTGAATCACTGCTTTAAATGTCGGAATCTGACAAAAATGCGGATTGGGTCGTGTATTTGATCCGCAATCGACACAATGCCCTTTATTGTGGAGTGACGAATAACTTAGAACGTCGATTCGAACAACATCAAACGGGCAAAGGTGCAAAAGCCTTAAAAGGTAAAGGCCCACTTAAGCTGGTTTGGAGTATTGGTGTTGGGTCAAAAAGTGAGGCGTTAAAGACCGAATACGCGATCAAACAATTACCTAAATCTCGTAAAGAAAAATTAGTATCACTCAAACTAATCATTGAGTGGCAACAAGATAAAATTCAGTATATTCCAGTATCGTAACTTATCGTTAGAGTTCTTATTCTCGGCTGAATGTTAGTCACGTGAATTGTTGCAAGGTTACCACTTAAGTTATTGATTAAATGGTAATGTTTTTGTTTTTAATTGAGTTTTTTTATCTTAGGACTCATTAATCTTAATCTCTGTTCCAAATTTACACACTGCACATTTAGAATGACATTCCAATTAGTATTAGACGCTATCATTTATCCTCGTTGTCCTACATAATATCTTTCAGCCATACAAAGAGATGGTGTCATGCTAGGTTAAAAAAATGAGCCAAAGTAGCTCATATAAAACGAGAAAAATATGAAACGTTTACTTATATTATTGGGAGTTGCCGTGTTTTCTGCGTCTGCTCTCTCCCACGGTACCCACGTCCTGAATGGCTATTGGGAATATCAGGATTACCTCACTAAATTTCCAGAGCAAAAAGCATTGACCGATAAAATGGTTGAAGCTGTGCAAAATCTCCCTGTGCCATTGAGGCAAGTTCAGGATGAACCTATCACGATTTCAGTTGTGTACCCGGGGCAACAGATCTCTGATTATTGGGTTCGTAATATCCAAGCCTTTGAGAAACGCCTAGATAAATTGAGAATTAATTATCAAATAAATCAGGTTTTTACTCGTGATAATGCCAACCCTTCTCAGCAAAGTATCTCTTTGCAAGAAGCGATTGAAAATAAAACGGATTATTTGATTTTTACGTTAGAGACGACGCGGCACCGTAAGTTTATTGAGCATGTGTTGAGCTCAACGGACACCAAATTGATTTTGCAAAATATTACCACGCCAGTACGCGCTTGGGCAGATAGGCAGCCGTTCATGTACGTGGGTTTCGACCATATGACAGGTAGCTTAAAGCTGGCGGATTATTTCAAACAAGTGAGTGAACCGGACAGCAAGTATTCTGTGTTATATCGTTCTGAAGGTTATATTAGTGATGCTCGTGGAGATACCTTTGTCCATGATGTGAATTCTGATACTAACTTTGCTCTTAAGTCGTCGTTTTACACAAAATCAAGTAAAGAGAGCGGTTACCAAGCAGCTAAAATCAGCCTAGCTAACGATAAGGATCTAAACTTTATTTATGCATGCTCAACGGATGTTGCTCTGGGCGCAGCAGAAGCTATTCGAGAATCTGGTCGAGATGTATTAGTGAATGGCTGGGGAGGCGGCTCTGCAGAATTGGAAGCTATAGCAAGGGGCGACTTAGATGTTACGGTCATGCGCATGAATGATGATACGGGTATTGCGATGGCAGAGGCAATTAAATGGGATCTTACCGGGTTGGAAGTTCCTACCGTTTATTCAGGTGAGTTTGAAATTGTGACTAAAGAGGATTCTCCAGATCGTATTTTAGAACTTAAGCAGCGAGCATTTAGGTACTCAGACCAATAATGAAAAAAAGCTACGCCATTACACCAAAGAACACTTTAGCCAAATTAATTACGCGTATCATTATTTTAGTGATTGGCGTGATGGCGCTTGGCGTGCTTATTCATAACTACGAAACAAGCAGTAGGATCGTTAAGCAAGAGACGAATAGAACGGTTAAGCAAACTTCTAGCTTGATCCAAAACATGTTCGATTATCGATTGTCAGTGCTGCAAATCCATCAAGACAGTAGCTCACACAGTGAAACTTTAAGGGAGTATTTTGATACCAATAATGAAGAGGCTCTGAGCTACTTTTTTTATGGTGTTGACCAACGTGAGCCTGATCATGCTCCTGATTTGCGTTTTGTTTCAACTTATAATGGTTTAGCTTGGGAAGATGGCAATGGGCAGTTCTATGGTTTGGATGAATCTAGTTTAAAACATATATCTGATGAGGTCGCTTTTAGCAGTAACTGGCACTTCATTCAGCTGACTACGGATATCGGTAAGCGTCATTTGTTGGCTCGGCGAACCCCTATTGTTGATAACAAAACCGGTGAAGTTCTAGGGCAGCTTTATGTCGCTATTGTGCTCGACAACAATTTTTCATTGGCTGAATCTATCCAGCAAGGCAGCAATTGCGAAAATATCGTTATTGAAGCGCATGGTACTCCGGTGACATCGACATTCAGTGGCGATGAAAGCTATACGATAAAAGACGTCCTCAGCTATGAAATGTACGAGCAGCTACCTCGTCATTTCGTCACTATTGCAACCATTAAGATCAATGCTGTTGAAACCCCCCTAACCATTCGCGCGATCCAGAAAAACACTAACCTCATTGCACTCGAAGATAATTATGAACGTACCATCATTGTTATGATTGTGGTGATCATCATCATGTCTTTCCTTGCGCGATCTTGGATTCAAAGAAGAGTCGCGGCAGAACTTGATAAGTTAATGGAATTCACTCGTTCTGCAAGTGGTAATGAAGAGTTCAGCAAGTTTGATGGTTCAAATATTTTCGAATTTCACCACATTGGCTGCACGTTGGAAGATACTTTTGAGCGCTTATCTGAGCAACACCAAAAATTTCAAGATCTGTTTAATTTTGCGCATTCTCCAATTTTGGTTTGGTCCGAAAAAGGTGACTTAATTCAGATGAACCCAGCGGCTCGTATGGCGCTATTTGATGAAGATGATAACTATGGTGCAATGGCTCGAGAGTTTGAGCTCCGTATGTTGCCGAATATCCAGATGGTGGTTCAAGGCTCTAAACTAACGGGCATTAACGTGCCAATCGGCGAGAAGGTTTTTCGCTGGAACATGTCTGCAATCCGAGTTGAACACGGCATTACCGGTGTGGTGGTGCAAGGTCAAGATATTACTAAACTTATAGAAGCAGAAAGACAGGCAGATCGAGCGCGTGAAGAGGCAGAGCATCTTGCCAGTGTGCGTGCAGACTTCCTCGCTAAAATGAGTCACGAAATTCGTACGCCACTGAATGGTATTCTCGGTGTCTCTCAGTTGCTTAAACGTTCAATACACAGTGAAGATAACCGCGATCAGGTTGATGTACTTTGCCATAGTGCAGAACATCTACTGGCGGTACTAAACGATATTTTGGACTTCTCTAAGATAGAGCAGGGACAATTCAATATTCAGAAGAAAGATTTCCTTCTAGGCGAGTTGGTTAACACCTTAGATAGCATCTATCGCCCACTTTGTGAGGATAAATCCGTCGAGTTCACCATTGTGAATCACTTGGTTGATGACATCAAAATACACACCGACCAGGTTCGCTTGAACCAGATCATGTTTAATTTACTGAGCAATGCCCTTAAGTTCACTCATCAAGGCAGTATTTCCGTCAGTTTTGAAATCGAAAGTATCTTGAATACTGATTACGCTAGCTTGATTGTTCGAGTAAAAGACAGTGGCATCGGTATTGATGAGAGTAAGATCGATGCTATTTTTGAACCTTTTGTTCAAGCAGAAGAAACGACGACTCGGGAGTATGGCGGTTCAGGACTTGGGCTCACGATTGTAAAGAACCTTGTCGATATGCTGGAGGGAGACATTCAAGTCCGAAGCGTTAAAGATCAGGGGTCTGAGTTCATTATAGAAATCCCAGTGGAGTTACACTCCAAGCCTCTGTTAGCCGACGTTAAGAAACAAGCCGACATGGAGCCTGAGGCATTGTTTAGTCGTTCGTTGAAAGTGCTGCTAGTGGAAGATAATCACACCAACGCCTTTATCGCACAGGCATTTTGCAAAAAGTATGGGATGGTGGTTACTTGGGCAAAAGGTGGCTTGGAAGCGATAGAGCTAGCAAAAAGCACGGTTTACGATCTTATCTTAATGGATAATCAACTCCCTAATCTTGGTGGGATTGAAACCACACAGCAACTAAGAGAGCAAATTGGCGTAACAGCTCCGATTTATGCGTGTACTGCCGATGCTCAAGAGTCAACAAGAGATAGATTCATGGCTGCTGGAGCAAATTACGTGATCGTAAAACCGATAAAAGAAGCGTCGTTGCACAAAGCTTTTGTTCATTTCAAACAATTGTACTGGGATGATACTCAGTATTAAGTCGAAGCTAGAAAGTGAGTCACTGATTCAAGTAAACAACGGCTTACTCTTGCTGAAAAACAAAATACACTGCTTCAGATATGTACTTGATGGAGAAATATTGGATGGAACTGCAAACCTTATTGAATACTCTGGCTGATACCCCAGAAAGCGTGCAATTTGAAGATACAATACAAGTGATAGAAGCTCATTATGATTTTGCTGAGAGTGAATTTCGTAATGGCGATGTAGTGAATGCCGCTGGGCAGAATAATGGTTCGTGTAAGATTTTTGCTTTTGGTTTAGAGCAAGGTCTATCTGCAGAGCAAACACTTGCTTGTTTTGGTCAATTTTATCGTAATGACGTATTAGGTTTTCCCGAGAACACTGACCATCAAAATATTCGTAACTTCATGACTCATGGCTGGAGCGGAGTACAGTTTTCTCAGCCTGCGCTGATTGCAAAATCGAAGTAACCACTAACTAGATAACTATTAGTAAGTAGTAGGTCGAAACTTAATGTCGTATCTTGAAGCGAGAGACCAACCTCTCGCTTTTTTGTATATGATGAACAGGCTCGCAAACTCTTGACTAGGTTCGTAAGCTACTGAATAGGCAAGGCAGACAGGCATTTACGGCACATGCAAGCACCAGTTTTTGGAATATTGCTAGTATCACGCTTCTCTAACTCAAAGCACCAACACGTCTCTTTACCCGCACTAATATCGCATTGAGCTGGCTCATGACACTGCGGACATTGGTGAGTCGAACTCTCGCCACTAAGGTTATCCATGACTGACGTTCGTTCGTCTTCAGATAAGCCTTTCCAACCTATAATTTCATCCATTGTTCGAAAGCAGCCACTGCACATTCCGCCATTATTTTTACAAGCCGCTCGGCAAGGTGTTTTCATCTATCTAACCCATGATTCATTTGGGCTGAAATGTAGCATATTTGTTTCCTTTTTAAGAGTCATCAAACCAAAAACACAAGGGTCTGTTGAACTTTTGAGCTGATTTTTGCAGCACTTTGTGGGAAATTTCTACAAGGCAGAGGCTTTGAAGTG
>NZ_AJZM02000014.1 GCF_000272405.2 Vibrio tasmaniensis 1F-187 | reverse complement strand
TGGCGGCTATCACGATATTCACGCAGGCTAGGTTGACGAATTTAGGGTTAGAACCTGCCACTTTAAGAACCACAGCGCACATCAGTAGAGCTGTCGTGAGGTTGTCGGCGATAGGTGAGATAAAGAAGGCCAGAATACCGGTTATCCAGAACAAAGAGCGAAAGTTAAAGCCTTTGCCTACCATCCACGCTTGCAACGCATCAAACAGTCTTCTCTCTTCCATGGCGCTAATGTATGTCATGGCGACGAGTAGAAAGAGTAATAGTTCGGCGTATTCGAGTAAGTTGTGTTCGAGCGCTTGTTTGGCGACTTCAACAAGGTTGTGTTCTTGGTAGGTAAAACCAATGATTATCCAGATCAGGCCCGCTGCAAGTAGAACTGGCTTGGATTTTCGGAGTTTTAGGTATTCTTCCATCATCACCACGATGTAGGCGACAACGAAAATGGTCAGCGATAGGTAGCCAGCAAATGAACTGGTTAGTTTGAGCGGCTCTCCCAACTGAGAAGTGGCAGCGCCTGCTACCGTAGAAAAAAATAATAAAGAGAGAACAGCAGAAAGCTGGATACCTAACATGGATTACGCTCCGAAGTTAATCAGTTATTAACACGGGTAAAAGCGTAGACCTAAATAACCCTGTTCAGTGTGATAGATATCTTAATAATTCAATAGATTATATAGAAAACAGTAGATTGGGTGAAAACGTGAGATCACGATGAAAGATTTTTTTGAGCTTTCTATTCGAAGCCTGATTATTGTGGCGATTATGTGCGTTTTTGGTTGCGGTGTTGAAGCTAGGTTTGTTTAGTTTTGTATGAGAAGTATTCTAATTTTTTTAGCGTATACCTCTACTTTAAAATTTGAATCACAGTTTTATATGTTGCTTTGGTTCTTCTATTTAAACCGATGCACTATTTGATTTTGGTCATTAACCTTTTGCTCATTAGTTTGCACTATCTATACGTGTTCTGTTCCACATAAACGAGATGTATAGAGGTCCTTATGACTAATCCAACCAAAACCGATCGTAAAGTCACGATCGGCAGCTATATCGCACTCGCGTTCGCGATTGTGTTCTTTTCAGGCTTAATGCAGTCCAATGAATGGTATGGAGTGCTCGATTTTACGACGCTCAACGGTTCATTTGGTAAGGTCGCTTACGATGTGAGTGAGTCGGCTGATGGTATCCAAGCGGCAACGACGTCACTGCGTGGTAAAGGCGGTAGTGGTGCGCGCGACGGTTTCATTTTTGCATTGACACTTATTCCGACCGTGATGTTTGCACTGGGTATGATCAACGTACTTGAGCACTACGGTGCACTGGACGCGGCTCGTAAACTACTAACTCCACTACTTCGTCCTTTAATGGGTATTCCGGGCAACTCAGGCTTGGCACTGATTGCTTCTCTGCAAAGTACCGATGCGGGTGCTGCGATGACACGTCAGCTCAAAGATGAAGGGCATTTGACTAAGCGTGAAACCGATGTGTTCACCATGTTCCAGTTTACTGCGGGTGCGGCGATCGTTAACTTTTTCTCTTCAGGTGCGGTGTTGTTCACTCTAACGGCGATGGATGGTTCTTTGGCAGTGACATCGTCAATAGGTCTTGCTGTTGCGGTGATGTTTATCTTCAAGTTTGTTGGTGCGAACTTATTCCGCCTTTACCTCAATATTACTGAAGGTAAAGAAGACAAAACAAAATCAGACAAAGAACAAAAACTGGAAGAGGAAGTAGCATAATGAGCGAAGTTAAAGCAAAGAAACCAATGGTTACTGATATTTTCGTTGAAGGTGCTAAGAAAGGCTGGGTTATTGCGACAACCTCTACAGTACCTAATGTTCTGATGGCGTTTGTGATTATTAAGGCGTTGCAGATTACTGGTGCACTGGATCTGATGGGTAGTGTGTTTGCACCTATCATGGCGGTATTTGGTTTACCGGGCGAAGCGGCAGCAGTATTGATTGGCGCGTGGATGTCGATGGGTGGTGCAGTCGGTGTGGTTATCACGCTATTTGACCAAGGCATTCTGAACGGCAACCATATTGCTATCTTGGCGCCAGCTATCTACTTGATGGGTTCTCAGGTGCAATATATGGGACGCATCATGGGACCAATTGGTACTGAAGGTCGTTATATTCCTGTGATGATCGCGATTTCAGTATTGAATGCGTTTGGTGCTATGTTTTTTATGAACATTATTTTGTAACGTGGCTTTGAACGATTAGCTACTATTTGAACGATCAGTTACTAATAGCTTTTCGATGTTGAAAAAAGAAACCCCGTTTGGCTTTCACCAAACGGGGTTTATTCTTTTTCGTAGCCATCCTGCTACTGACGTTGTTACTTATTTTTTAATAAGGTCACGTATGCTCCTTGCATCGTTCCTTGATTTGGCTAAATCCTTTAACCTATCCAATCCATCGCCTTCCTAGCGGTGTCCATGCTAACTCATCATCCTGACAAGTGACTCTATCCTAGAGTAAAACTTCCTTGCTGATCACTCATCCTAAGCCATCAAATCTTCATCCTGAAGATACCTAGTCCGTTAGGCTTTTTCCTGTTCCTGCCAACTCCCTGTCGACATGAGTATTAAACACTTTGGAGGCTTTATTCGCAATTAGCCTTAGGAAATAAATATCCTCGTTAACTAAAATAAATATGCGTGGATTCATATAAAACAAGGGGTTGGGTTTGTAATTTTACTTTTTTCTGCGAAGCTTGACTGTGATCTCTTACGTTCGGTGTGAGAGATCTCTTACAAATGTTCGGGCGCGAATATCATTCGTTGTCGAACTCATCCGTCGATAGGTGAGCGAAATACGCTCAACAAACTCAAAGTAATAGGAAAATATAATGGTTACAGCACTTTACGCAGCCTTGCTGACGGTCGTAATGATTTGGTTGGCGATAGAAGTCATTAAGCAAAGACGAATCAATCTGGTTGCTCATGCAGATGGCGGTGTTGAGTCGCTACAGATAGCACGTTCCGCACAAAGTAATGCAATGGATTACATCCCAATTACGGTTATTTTGATGGGCTTTTTGGAGATGAATGGTGCCAGTGTGTGGCTTATTCATGCCATTGGTGTTGCATTTATTCTGGGGCGTGTGATTCATGCAAAAGGTATTCTGGCAAAAAACTTAAAGGGTAGAAAAGTGGGCATGGTGTTGACGCTTATCTGCATGATCTCTTTGATTGTCCTAAACTTAGCTTACCTACCTTTTGATAAAATGTTCTAGGGAGCATTATGGCATTGCGCCTTCCCCCTGCTTGGGCGATTGTCCTTGCAGGTCTCATACTGAACGTCATGGCTATTGTCATGTCGAGCTTGGTGCTCGACAAAATTGAAGCGGAAAAATCGGAATACAACGATCGTAAATACGGTAATGTGTACTCAATACAACTGGCCTGGAATACGATCGAAACCTTAGAGCGCAAGCGTGAAGCCATTCTGATCCACCTAGATAAACCCTCAACAGAAACCGCTCAACCTGCCACCATCCTCGATGAAGCGCTGCGCGGCCAACTCCGGAGTTGGGTGAGTGAGGAGGTGCCAGCCATCTCGTTGGCTAATTTACCCAAGCTTATGATGCTGATAAACAGTGCTCAAGAAGCCCAACGAGCACGAATTGATGACTACTATTTGGATAATCTGACCTTGGTTGAATTAATCCAAAGGCTCGATGAAAAAATGGCTTTCTACAAGAATATTGCCCTGTTTCTTCAGGTGTTTGGTTTAGCACTTATCTTAGCTCGCGACCTCGCTAGAAGGCCTTAGTATCTATTTATCTACCACTTATCTACTCACTTACTTAGCTACCTAGTTATCTACCCATCGACTGGTATCGCTAGCGAGACTCACTTGGCAGGTTAGGGTGCTGCTGGCCTTGGTACTTCTGTAATTGTTCTTTTAGCCCTTTAAACGTGCTCAGTGCACTATCAATCGATAATTTGTTCATTAACCAATTTGGCAGGATGCCACCTGCGTTCGCGTAAGCGGTATAGGTGATATAGGTATTACCATTGGTGAGCGGTTGCAGAGTCCATAAGGCATCTACATCATAAATTCGAATGTATCCCGACTCTTTCGCCAAATAATCAGACGCATCCTTGATCGACAAGACAAACTGCCCATCCTCGACGCTGTATTTTGAGTAGGTCACCATATCGCGGTCTCTGGCAGGCCAAGGCGCTTTGAACTGGGTATAGACGATATTTTCATCCTCAGATATCTGCATCAAAACACGACTTTCCGATACGTTATCTATCCAGTTTGGCACGTTCGCGCTGTCTTCCAATAACAGCAAAAAACCAGAATAAGTGGTGGGCGTTTGCATTTGTGCTCGTATTTCTACCAAGCCTTCAGTGTGAGGTCTCTTATCAATGATGATGCCATCTTCACTTTTCACGAACTGCCATGGAGCAGCGTAAGTCAGTGTTGATAAAGCATAGAGTCCGATTGCTAAAATCCTAGGTAATATCATTATTCTTCCATGAAAAGAAAAGCTTATCTTTAGGAGTATAGAATAAAAATGGTTTTGATTCGTGCTGAAATCGCACTGATTTCTCTCTGATTTGAGCGTTACATCGCTGTTTATCTTGGTGTTATCAATAATTGGCTGCTTATTTGTATTTGAGCCGTGAAAATAAAAACGGAAGCGTTCGGTCGCTTCCGTTTTGTTAGTGGGCAATGGATAAACGTTGAAGGCTAGAACCTAGAACTTAAAGCTTGTAGGCATCCACGGTTTTTATAGTGGTCCAATTGCTGTTGGCGTCTTGGATGAATTCTTGCGTATTCTCCAGCCAACGCTTTTGAACTGACTTATCTAAGTTCAAGTACAGCTTCCCACCTTCTACTTTCCAAGCTAGTGGGTCCGTTTCAAATTTCTTACCCATTGCCACACCAAAGGCACAATAGCCACCATATTGAGGTGCATAAGCCGATGGGTTAGATCGGAATTCATCTCGGTTTTCACTGCTCACAAAGTTATAAATCGCATTCTTATAAGTCGCTGTGAATTCAGATGTGCCTTTAACTGGCCCCTCATTGGCAAAGTAAGCGACAGGGTCATAACCTTTAATGGCGAGGTCATTGTTGTCGACACTCATATCAAGGTCTGCTGCCATTAACGAAAAGCTGGTTCCTAGTAACGCGGCCAATAGAGTGACTTTTTGACTGGTCGATTTCATGTGTGACATATCAAGTTCCTTGTCAGTGTTGGTTATTTTGTTTGAAGTAATTTAGCCCACTTGTCCGGTCTATAAAGGGACAAAAGAACTAAAAACTAAGCGAATCGTTCGGAGAGTGCATGGATCTGCTGTCACAATTAATGGAACACTTCTCGATACGCACTGGCGTTTTCTATTCTGGAAACCTGTGTGGGGTGTCGTCATTTAACGCGCAACAAGGCAAAGAAGGGCACCTTCACGTATTGAGAGCGGGCGAGTTGACCTTATCTGGTGCTCATATGGAATGCAGGCAGCTTTCTCAGCCCTGTATTATTTATCTGCCGAATAGCACACCACATGTAATTGAAGGTGTGGGAGAAGGTGCTGAGCTTGTGTGTGCGAACGTGGAGTATCGTTCAGGGCAGATGAATCCTTTATTATCGGCTCTGCCCGACATGATAGTGATTCCGTTTGAAGATGCACCGAACTTAATGCCTGTGATTGAGGTGCTGTTTCGAGAGTCGGGGCAAGCATCTTCAGGACAACAATCGTCAGGGCAGCAATACCTAATGGACAAGTTGAGTGATGCGTTGATGGCGTTGATTTTTCGTCATCTCATTGAACAGCAAAAAATCGATAGCGGCGTTTTCTCTGCTCTTGCACACCCAAGGCTTGCTGCTGTGGTGACGGCTATTCACCGGTTGCCTGCTCGTCACTTTTCGGTTGCAGAAATGGCGTCATTGGCCGCGATGTCTCGAACTCAGTTTATAGAAGCGTTCAAGCGTGAGGTGGGTGAAACGCCGGGAGATTACGTGCAAAAGTGGCGTGTTTCCGTTGCTCAATCTCTGTTACTGCAAAATAAGCCCATCAACTGGGTTGCCGATGAAGTCGGTTACAACAGTTATTCAGGTTTCTCACGCGCATTTCAGCATGTATCGGGTGTGTCGCCACGTCAGTGGTTAAAAGAGAGTAACGCATAAGAGGGAAAGGGATGTTGGAGTTTAAAGTTGCCAGTGAAAGCGAGTTAGTGCTTTCACTGGCAAGGCGAACCTCATTGCAGAAAAGAATGTTACATCGGGGCAAATTACAGACTGAGGGGGGTCACTAGGCCTGTAATACGTCGTTGGCTAGATGAGCACTAACGAAGTAACCAGTGGCGCAGTGGCGTTTTTTCTATACCAGCGATCAATATAAAGCTCAGGGTAAAGGTGCCGAAGAACACGGTGATGTCTTTAGCTAGCTCAGTGATGCCCAATACTCCGCAGACATTGAACAGTATGATAATGATCAGTAAATGGCTGACGTAGATACCCAGCATGCGATTTGAAATGGCACGAACCCAAGCGTAGTTACCCATGTTTGGATTAGCCAAAAGCCACATAAACACGCCCATCCCCCATAGCGCCGTGCCAAACAAGAAATCATTCATGTTGAATCCGACGTCGAACGTGGTGAGCCATGCCGCCTCAGCAAAGTGAATCAACATGCCTAACGCTAATAGCCCCAACGCTTTAGTTGATGACACTTTCCATTGATTCTGACGAATAAGGAAACCTAAGGTCACCATTAACGTGCTAAAGAACGGGCCATTACGCGTGAAGAAGGGTGCTTCTAACCCGGTTAGCGTTGCGTAGCTGCCCGCTAAAACACCATAAACGTAAAGTACAATAGCCGCTGGTAATAGCAGTTTGTCGAGTTTCATTTCGACGATCAAAGCAATGATCAAAACGGCACATACGAGAGCGGGAATAAACCATAAATGAACCAATCCACCCTCTAAGAAAGAGTTAAGTGGCGTGTTCATTAAGAAACCCCAATAGCCTTGGCGCTCACCTAGGTAGCCAAACTCTTCTACCTTCGCGAGGTTGAATGGCATCACTAAGCAAATGATGCTCCATGTCAACCATACTTTAAGCAGTGGTTTAGAATAATTAATGACGGTTTGCCACGGGGATGCAGTCAACTTGGGCTGAATAAGATAACCGGAAATTAGGAAAAACAGAGGCACGGCAAAACGAGCGGTTTGGTTGAGCACATAACCGATCCAAGGCACTTCATCTATTTGCCAATAAGTGAGTGCCATTTGGCCGTGCAAACCAATGATCGCCAAGATAGCAATCACTCTGCCTAACTCGATACTGGCGATGTGTTGTGAAGGCGTATGTTGAACGGAAGACATATCAGATCTCTCAGTAAAATTTTTACGAAATCTAGCAGCCTTTATGCCCAACCAGTTAGTCCTAAATCAAGGCTTATGACCTTTGTTTCAAGGCTTGTGTCGGTTTTTTGAAGCTTGTCGCAGCTATATTAAATCCATTGCAGTGAGTGCAAATATACCTAGTGTACAAGTGATAAGAGAAACAACAGTAGTAAGAGCTATGATGTTAGCCGCGAGTGTTGAGTTTCCTCCCATCGCACGCGCCATAACATAGCTTGCCGCTGCCGTTGGTGCTGCGCTCATCAAGAAGATAAGTCCGAGATCGAGCCCTTCAAACCCTAAGTACCAACCAGCCAGTGTAGTCAGTAAAGGTGAGGCGATTAACTTGTAACTAGAGGCGAACCACGTAGACAACTTTTCTTGTTTAAGCGAACTAATATCTAGAGAACCACCAGTACAAAGTAGAGCCAAAGGCAAAGTCATGTTGGCAAAGTATTGCCCAGCATCAGTCACCATTTTTGGAATCGGAATTGAAAGTGCATAGAAGACGACTGCTAAGAAAATAGCGATGATTAACGGGTTTTTGGTGATGGACTTGGCGATCACTTTAATGGCTTTAGCGCCGGTGTCTTTGCCTTTGGGTGTCAGTGCTATCACGGCTTGAATGTTATACAGTA
Organism: Vibrio tasmaniensis 1F-187; assembly: GCF_000272405.2. GTDB lineage: Bacteria > Pseudomonadota > Gammaproteobacteria > Enterobacterales > Vibrionaceae > Vibrio > Vibrio tasmaniensis_A. Next base: position 20,779 of record NZ_AJZM02000014.1, on the reverse strand, counting down.
CGGTCAGAGATGCGACATAGATAGCAGCCAATGCCACGCCTTGGTTGCCATAAATATTAGCCACGTAGGCGAGGCCGATGATCGCGGTATTAGCGCGGAATCCACCTTGGATGATCACACCTTGATCTTTAGAGCTTTTGAATACCAACTTGGTTGAGAAAATCGTGAACAAGAAAAAGACAAAGTTAGCGATGACGCCAAACGCAACTAACGCGCTACTGGCTGAAAAGTTGTGATTCGATTGAACAATACTCAGAAATAGCATCGCGGGTAGGGTGACTTGAAACACCACTTTGGACGCGACATCAATGAAATTATCATTGATCAAACCGATTCGCTTGAGCATCACACCAAGAAACAGCATTAAACAGATAGGGCCTGTTACTGACGCCGAAAACGCAAACTGTTCCCAAAGTGTGTTCATTGTTTTTCCTTTGTTAGTCGATTTCAATTTCCTTTGAATACTGTCGCATTTTTCCACAGTTCTTTGATAAGACAAAATGAATACCAAGGGTTAAGTAAAAAACCTTGAAAAAAAGAACGAACGTGCTAAAAATGAAACATGAGATTTATTATTGGTGAATAATGAGCAAGGGAAAGATAACCAAAGAGTATATTTTGAGCCATGCATTCGCGCTTGCGAGTGAGAATGGTCTCGAGAGTTTGACGATTGGTGAGTTAGCCAAGCAATGTGGTATGTCTAAGAGTGGCTTGTTTGCACACTTCAACTCTAAAGAGAACCTGCAACTCTCTGTACTGGAATATTCCAACGCCATATTCACTGAGAGAGTCATTATTCCCGCAAGAAAGCTGGGGGATGGTGATATCGAAGCGAAATTGAAACAGTTGCTCGACAATTGGTTGGGTTGGAACCATTCATTCCAAGGCAGCTGTATGTTTATTGATGCTTGGAAAGATGCAGGCAGCGAAACGTCTGTGATTCAGAAGGCACTGCAGAAAACCATTTCAGTGTGGATTGATTACTTGACGATTCAGGTAGCAAAAGCGGTTGAGAGCAAACAGTTCAGGGCCGATTTAGATCCCAAACAGGCAACCTTTGAATTATATGGCCTTTATTTGAGTGCGAACTTGTTCTACTCGTTACGAGGTCAACAAGCGAGCCACACCCATTTTTGGAGTGGTGTACAGCGCTTGGTAGCCAGTTGGAAAGCTGTTTAATACATACAGCAGGTTAACTCGTAAGCCACTTAGCTCGCAAATCATGAAGTTCGAAAATCATGGAATTCGCAAAGCATGTGACCTTGCTTAGTTAAGGTTTGCAAAAGATTTTAAGAGAAGTGGCGGCAAGCAGTCATAAATAGCGTTTTCGCCATTTTTTATACTAACAAATAGCACGGTCGTTCGATTTTAGGGCCGAGCTCGATCCGCCAACAATGATGGCGATACAAGGAACGGTCATGAGTGACAAAATCTATTTCAATACATCGAACAAATTTAGCTTCAAGCGTAGCTTGATTGGCGCTACAACCAATCTGCACTACATTTTAGCGCCAAGTCATGCGAAGAAAACGGCACGTAAGCTGCTGCTCACTCCAATGCGTACTGAGCAGAAAAATGCCGATCCGCAAGGGCTTATCAAGAGTGAAATCAAAGGTCGTGATGGCGTCTTAAAAACGTATTCTTTGGGCTCGGGTCCAGTTTGGGTTCTGACTCATGGTTGGTCTGGCACCGCGAGTCAGTTCTTCCCTCTGATGGAACATATTGCAGCCAAAGGTTTTACGGCTCTGGCTTATGATCACCCGGCGCACGGTGGCAGTGATGGTGTACATGGTCATATCCCTGCATTTGTGAATGGCTTGGAAGCGATTCTAGATTCGGTTGGGGAGGTAGCAGGTTTGGTCGGTCACAGCATGGGTACGGCTTCTGCATTGGAATGTAAGCACGTTAAATTGGAAAACAAGCCGCTGTTGCTGATTGCACCTGTACTGGATTATCTAGAAAACCTATTTGGCAGTGTTGCTCGTTCTGGTTACTCAATGAAACTGTTTGAGGCGGTAGTCGGAGAAGTAGAAGAGCAATTTAACTACCCGATTCAATCTGTTGATCCTTATGGAAAGCTAGCGCTTCGTGAGTCTCAAACTATCATTGTTCATGATGAACAAGATAAGTTTACTAAGTTTGATGTGTCGAAGCGTGCAGCCTATGAAATGGGTCGCGTTAACTTGATTGCAACTCAAGGGCAAGGCCACGGACGAGTAATGAAGTGCCCACAAGTGTTCGAGAGCTTTGATAACTTGATTAGCTAAGCCTAACGAGCGTAAGTCAGTAGAACGCAGGTTAAGAAAACAAACACTAAAAAGGCCAACCAGACATTATTTGGTTGGCCTTTAATTTTAGGTGTTTAGTTGACGCTTAGTTGGTGTTTAGTTAAACCCTACTTTTAGTTAGCACAGCTTGCTGGGCCGATCTCTTTCCACACGCCCCATTGGCCAGTCGTTGTTGGATCTTCACCTGTTGTCCACCATTTCGCTTCCCAAATCTTACCACCTTGAGTCACTTGATCACCGCCATTGTAGACCGCACTTGAATCCCAAGCGTTAGTACACGTGCCACCGCCTGTGGTTTTCTTAAGAACTTTCACTGAAGTAGCCGCGACTGATGTCTCTGTACCATCACTGACTGTCACTGAGAAATTCAGTGTCGTATCTTGCGTGTATTCAGCCGCGACAAAGCTTACTGAAGCGCCTTGAACAGTAGCATCAATACCTGCAGGTACATCCCACGTGAAGGACAGCGTGTCTTGATCCACATCGCTCGAAGCCGAAGCATCAACCACAACAACGTCACCCGTATTGGCTTCAGCCGGAGCTGCAACCACTGCTACCGGAGCTGTGTTGATTGGGCCTGTGTTCTTAGGGTTTACCGTGACAACAACTGTGTCTGTTGACGTTGCGCCTTCGTTGTCTGTTACGGTTAGGCTGAATGTCAGAGTCTCTTGCTGTGTGACTTCCACTACATCGAAACTCGCAACAGCCGCATTCGCGCTGGCTAGCGTTACCGCAGTTCCGCTTACTTGTGACCAAGCGTAGCTCGCAATTGTACCGTCGCTGTCTTTTGAAGCGCTGCCATCTAGAGAAACAGAAGCAGGGCCTTCAACCGATTGATCTGCGCCCGCTGCTGCGGTTGGTTTACGGTTTACAGGGTCAGTAGTTCCACCTGCTAGACCTTCATGCATCGCATTTAGGATATCGCCGTTATCCGCATCAATTTCCCAAGAGAATAGACCCGCAAGGCCAAGGCTACGAACGTATGCGCCTTTTGCTTTCACTGAGCGGTCATCATCAAATGTGATCAACTTGCCTGAAGTACGGTTCCAAACGTAAGGCGCTTCTGCCATTTCGTCGTAGCCATATTCAAAGCCGTTGATGCCTTGGTTGTTTGCACCAAGCATGTTCGCTTTTATGCCTTTGTAGTCAATAACGCCATCTTCCCATACGCCTTGCGCAGAGCTGCCGGTTAGTTTGCCATTACCCACGCCTGTCATTGGATCGCTAGGATCTGAAAGTGATGACGGTAATACGCCCTCCCAACCACGACCGTACATTGCTGTACCAACCACAAGTTTGTTCGCTGGAACGCCTTGCGCAAGAAGCAATTGGATGCCGTTGTCTGTAGTGTAGGCTGGGCCTGTGTACTGTTCGCCATTTTCATCTAGCCCTGTACCATCACATTGACCCGGGCGCATGAAGTTACCGCAGTTCAGTGCTGTTTGGTGGCCTAACACGTTGTTCCAACCGCCGTAGAAGTCGTAAGTCATTGCGAAGATGTAATCCATGTATTGGATTGCTTCACCATAGTTCACGTCTTCGATCTTGTCGTGACCGACACCAATCGCAGAAGTTAGCTCGTAAGTACGACCGTTTTCCGCTTCTAGTTGATCAAGCATAGTGCGAAGTTCTGCCATCAGTGCAATGTAAGCTGGGCCATCATTCACAGGGTCACCAAGGTCTGGCGCCGCACCGCCTCCACCAGGGAACTCCCAGTCGATATCTACACCATCGTAGAATTTCCACGTGTTAAGGAATTTCTTAACCGATGCAATGAAGGTGTCTCGGTTAGCTTTAGTTGTGAAGTCGAAGAATGGGTCAGACAGCGTCCAACCACCAATCGATGGAATGATCTTCAAATCAGGGTTACGCTGTTTTAGCGCCATCATCATCGCGTAGTTACCCTTGATAGGTGAGCTGTATTCGTGTCCTGCTTGAGGGAAACTCTTCTGGAAAGCCGCCCATGGGTCATGAATCACCACTTCGTAATCGTTAACGCCCTGACACGCTGTCATGAGTGCGTTGTAGCTGTTACCGCCTACTGATTTCACTGATTCGTTAGGACCACAAATTGGGATGAAGCCGTAAAGGATATGGGTCAAATTGTCAGCAGGTAGGTTATCGACTGTGTAATCACGGCCATAGATGCCCCACTCAACAAAGTAAGTACCTACTACCGTGTTTGGGTCTGTGTTGTATGACTTGTTGTTTGGATCCACATTCATCGAAAGTGGCGCTAGGTGTGATCCATCGGTATCAGCGATGGTGATCTGAGCGGGTGCACTTTTGGCACAGCCTGTTTCATCACACGCTTCGATTTTCATCTCAAATAAGCCGCCTTGGCCATACTCGAATGAAGCTGTAGTTTGGCTGCCAGTAATTGGGCCAGTAGCAACTTTAACGCCATCAAAGTAGATGTTGTAAGTGTTCCCTGATGTTCCGCTCCATTGGTTGAACTTGACATCGACCTTTGCTTTGTCGTGATACTTAACCATCTGGTTGTAACCAGAGGTTGTTTCCATCGCGAGTTCAATTTTAGAAAACTGTAGGTTGTTGGAACCGTACATATCAATGCTAGGTGCTGTTGGCGCGGCCAATGCTGTACCAGATAGCGCTAGAGCAATACTCGCAGCACAGGTGTTTATACGAATCATACTATTTCTCTCATTCCTTGAAGGTTTAGAACCAAGTGGTCCTAGAATCGGCTCCCGTCAGTTTTGAAGGAGCTTCCCCGTCAGTATTCGAGAGAGTTTTAATTTCATGACTGAAAATAAATCCGTTTTCGATGGACAACTAAAAAATTGTATCTTGTTACAATTCTGTTGCTTAATGAATGAGAGGCTGAGTCCATGTTTTATAAAATAAAACCTCACTCAGAAGGAAAGTCTCATAAGTGAAATTACACGACATGAAGTTATGAAAAAGTGCGGCAAGCTATTATTAAATATCGTGAACTGAAGCAGTATCACAATCTGAAGCACGTCATACCGGTGCTTGTAAGAGACAGGTAGTATTGATGCAAGAGGGGTTACTAAACAAAGCGCTGTTGAAAGTATTATTTTTTGAATTGCTCAGCTAATACTGAGCGTCGTTGCTGCATGAGTCCTTGAGTATCACCCGCAACAGTATCTTCATACCCTTCTTTTATGAATTGTTTGGATGGTGTGTTAGGCACTAACCGTTTTAAACGAGGTGAATTGTAGGTACCGCTAATGGTATAAATCGTTGGGCCTGAACCTGTGTTGATCGTGACATCTTTGCCATCAAAATCAAACGAGGTACTGATGAAACGATAGTTCATCATCACACCATCATCGGAAAGTGTAAGAATATCTGTTTTGTAAGGTGGAGCACCAATCTCGATCCATGTGCCATGGACGTTACTTGGGCTTACAGATTTTTGGTAGGCTTGGTAGCCAAAATAGCCGACGGTGAGGGCAATCATAAAGCCAGCCATTAAGAAGGCGTAGAGTAACGAATTGGCCAATATATCGCTGCTTTTCGTGGTATTTTTAGCCATTATCTCTTCATTTTAGTTACTCATACTGGTGATGATTCTATAAAATAAAACGATAGGTTGCAAAGGTTCTTATAAGAGTTAGAAGCAGGATCGAATGTTCTTTTGAATCAAACTGCCTCAGTGATTTTTTACCCACACATTCAGTCTTCATGCTTTGTTAAGGAATATTTACTTAGAATGATTAGGTTGTATACCCAATGCCACGCCTAAAATGATTTCATCTCGAACGAAATTTAACTTCGAAAGGTCAACAGATCCTAAGCTATATTCATTTATTTCTTGTAGGACAGTCTCGAATTGGTTAAAACAATTAGCACCTAAATTTACGCATAGGCTTATTCGTTGAGCCTAGTAATGCAATTTTGAGATAACAAGGAAGTACAATGATTAAAGAAAATACATACTTTGAAGGCGGTGTTAAGTCGTTAGCGTTTAACCAGTCTGGTGCTGATGTGAGTGTTGGTGTGATGGCCGCTGGTGAATACACATTCGGTACTGCAGCTCCGGAAAAGATGACTGTTGTTAAAGGTGCTTTAATTGTAAAGCGTGTTGGCGATGACGATTGGACGACATTCCAATCTGGTGAGTCTTTTGACGTTGCGGGTGACTCTTCATTCGATTTACAGGTTAAAGAAGCGACAGCTTACCTGTGTGAATACTTGTAGGAAGGCCTGAGTTCGTTCAACCAGAGTATCGTTTATCTATGGCTTAATAGAAAAAAACCACGCTCTAGGAGCGTGGTTAAATAAGTGATAATAACCGGCAGTGGATAGTGTCACTTGTTTTTACAGTCATCAAATGGATGACCAAATTGTTGTTCGTTGCAAAATCTCTTCAATCTTCAATCTTCAATCTTCAATCTTTAACTTCAATTCAAAGCTAAAAGCGCAAAGACGTCGTCAATTAGTAAGTCTCAAAAACGCCATTGTTGTAGTCCTGAATCGTCTGTTCAATTTCTTCCATCGAGTTCATGACAAACGGACCATAGTGCGCAACAGGTTCATTAATCGGCTCACCAGAAAAAATCAGTACACCTGAATCTTCTAAACTACTCAGAGACAGCAAGTCAGCTTTAGTGAGTAACGCAAGTTGACCTTGGTTGATGACTTTATCACCGATCTTAATACTGCCTCGGTACACGTAAGTCATGGCATTGTGATTAACATCTATCCCTAATGTTATTTTTTGCCCAGAATGAGATCGCCAATCCGCTACGCTTAACGGCACACCTGTTTGTTGCAGTGGGCCTTGCGTTCGTAAAGCCTCTACATCATGGTCAGCTAGGTTATGCAGTTCGAATACACCAGCAATAACTCTCAATAAACCATTTTGTTCACTTTGATGCTCCGCGATGCTTTCACTTTGGAAGTCGTGATATTGCGCTAGTTGCATTTTGTGTGTTGCAGGCTGGTTTATCCAAATCTGAAATCCATGAAGTACACCTTCTTCCATCATTGGCATTTCGCTGTGAATCACACCACGACCCGCGGCCATCCACTGTGCACCACCGCTGCGAAGCTCTCCAACATTCCCCATGTGATCTTTGTGCTGGAAGTGACCTTGCAGCATGTAAGTGAGCGTTTCTATCCCACGGTGAGGATGTGGAGGAAAGCCGCCAACATAATCTTTGCTTTCATCCGACTTAAGTTCATCAATCATTAAAAATGGAGAGAAACGCGTGTTATTGAAACCAGCAAGTCTTTGTATTTTTACGCCATCACCATCGGAGGTAGCGTGTGCTGCAATCACATGATCTACTGCTCTTACACTCGTCATTTTGAAATCCTCATAAACTTGAATAGCTGTAGTTTATGTAATTTGATTTAAAAAGAAGATGGCACAGTGTTGAGTGACTTATTCGAAAATTTTGAACAGGTAAGAATATGAAATTATGTCTATACTTGAATAGAGAGCAGACCGCCAAGGAGGCCGCTATGGCAGTACAGCAAAAACATGGCGAAAGGCAAGGTCGGATGGGCTTTGATAACGATTTTACAACGGAGCAAGGTCAGCGTTTTACAGAGGTTGCGAATAAAGCGGTTAAGCGCCGTGTTAGAAAGCACCAAGCAGATGGGCCTTTTATACACTCGGCCAAGCAAGCCGCTTTTAAAACCGTTGCTAAATCTAAGAACGAAAACCGAAATTTAGTACGACAAGTCGTATGGATTATTGTTATTGGCTTAGTGAGTTTATGGGCCATGTATATGGCAGGCTAGCGTGGACGCGTTTTTAATAACGTAACATTGTTCCCTTCGACCTTCGCTTCAAGACAACCTTCAAGCTCAGATGATTCCGATTCTGAGAAGGCGAGGTTCGTTGGTAGCTCTTCTATCAAGGTTGATACGGGATTATCGTGATAATAAGCGTATCGATTTTTTCCTGAATGTTTGGCAACATACATCGCTTTATCAGCACATCTCGTCAGCTCATGTAATTCTTGAGCATCTTGCGGGTACAACGAAACCCCAACACTGAGTGTCAATTCCTTGATTCTCTCGTTTGTCTGGCAACCACTTTCGAATAGCCCACAAATCCGGTCTAAAATACCGTCTAGATCTTTGCGAGTTGGTACATCGTAGAGCATCAAAACAAACTCATCTCCAGCAAAGCGCGCAATCGAATAATCGTATTCATGACTTACCCTGTCTCTGGTTCGGATGTTGTTGCTCAAACGATTCGCAAAATGCTGCAAAACACTGTCTCCGACGTCGTGCCCGTAGCTATCATTAATGCCTTTAAAGTCATCTATGTCCAAAAAAACTAATGCAGTCAGTGAGCGTTCACTATCCACTGTCGCAAGTTTTTCTGTCGCCCAGCGTTCAAAGCTCCAACGGTTTGCCAAGCCTGTTAGTTGATCTCTATAGGCCAGATCTTCAATCCCCTCTTTATATAGGCGTTGAATATAACTGACGGCTTTTGTGTAGTAATAAGCTGATGTGTGACATACCAAGCTCATTGTAAATAAGCTAAGAATAAATCGGTGTGAGCTGCTAAAAGGTAAAGAAAAGCTGCTAGGCATCGCTGTAATCAAGGTGCTGATAAATACACAAAATGATGTACTGAATATAATGCCAATTCTAAAATCGTTTATGAAAATAACGGCAGCCAAAATCGGGTAGAGCCAAAGTGTCCGCTCGGGAATGGCGTGACTGTACAAGAATAGGATGACTCCTTGAACGAGCAGAACACCACTTAGAATCAATTCTGAATACTCAGCGGCAGTGACTTTTTTACGTAAAATGCATTGGAGATAGCAATAAGTGCAAAACACAGTTCGAAAATTGACAGAGTGTAATGCTGACCTTGGAAGTAAGCCCAAGTGTAGAATGTGAATAACGCAGCGGCAGCCAGTGAAAAGGAGTGGACAATTTTTTGCTTGCGAGTGGATCGTATGTCCGCCATTTCTTCTAGGTGTCTGCCGACGAGCCTTTTCATGTGATTTGTGCCAAAGATTTTGATGATTGATGTTAATAGTAGATGAAATAAAAGTCATAGCAGAGTGTTAGTGACCTTTTTAGTGTGACTACTATCAAGGTTTCATATTTAAATGATGAGTGACTCATAATAAATAGTGATGCGCGTCACTAACGGTGCAGATGTATCCGTTAGTGAAACAATCACGGTTCTAGTTGCAGGAAGTTACTTGGCTATTATCTACTTGCTTTCCAATACGTTACTCAACATAGTTTGTAGATAGCTAATGTTTATAGATACCTAAATTTGATAGAGGCTCATAATGTTAATTACCTTTAGTTGCAAAGCTCATGCTAGCGTCACGATGTTTGGTGAAGTCGGTCTTCAGTTCATTAAGATGCTTGGGCATAGTGGCACTATTCCAGGAGCAATTGATGCTTCAGAGGTTTCTCAAGCGTTAAGTAATTTGCGTGCTGCGATCGCCGCTGAGCAGAGCAAGCAGGTAGAACAAGAAAATACCGATGATGACGATAATGAAGAGGTTGTTGAAGCGCCTGTTAATATCGGTAGCCGAGCGTTCCCGTTAGTTGAACTATTGAAAGCGGCCATTAAAGACGAATGCGAAGTGATGTGGGAAGACGGTAGCGGTAAGCGATTGTAAGAGTATTCGAGCTCTTCGAATCAGAAAACAAACGTTTTCATAGGTTGACTAATAAATGCAAACTGAAACAATACGCTGCATTTATAGAAGTGTGTTGATCTAAAGGAAATTTGATGAGCTCTTATTCTCACGTTCGCAGTTACGCCAGTTTATTCAGTGCCTTATCGTTGGCGCTTGCATCAGCTCCGAGTGCCGCTGATATATCAACAACGCCCGTCATTGGTGGCGTGTTTAGCTCCAGTGAAGTGTTGAAAAATCAGGTGCTTTCAAGCCTAAGTTATTCTGCCAAACTCACTCGTGATGCAGCTCTTTTCACCATTGGTGGCGTTACATTAGATGCGTATATTCTCGCTCTCCCTTTAGATGTCAAAACCAAAGCCAGAGTCGTTGCTCAGTTATCTAACCCGACGTACTCAATTCCTTTGGGTTATTTTCTCTATAGTTATTACGACCGCTATTCAGGCTTGGGCAGTGAAGATGTGTTCAAATCTTACTTGTCGACGGTTTATGATAAGCAGGCGCTAAAGGGCTTTGAACATAGCCTTTATCATGTTGGAGATAAGCCAACCTCAGAGCATCACGAGCCAGATACCTCGACTGAAGCAACGGGACATCATGAAGGTATTCGTATCGATGAACAGTTCATTGCCAACATGGTGGTTATCTACGATGCGTTATTCGAAATTGGTGTCTGGCAGGATATGGACACGCTCCCTGCGAATTACACATACTTAACCAATAGCCCTGAAGATCTAGCGATCGTCGCTCAGATTCAACCGATCATCGTTGATTTGATCGGTAAAGCGGCATTGGGAATGGATGACGGCGATATGAAGTCTGCAATGCTGGCGATTGCAGAAGATGGTAAACCAGAAAACGCTGATAAGCCGAATAACAAAGCACAAGCTCTTACCATCACGCTTATTGATTTTGTGCGCTTAAACTTGCTGAAAGCCTACCGACAGTTTGTGTTTAAAGAAGAACGCGCAGCAGCGCTAGATGATTGGATGCAGCAAGCGTTCAGTGACCAGCCTGATGCGCTCATTCAGTTCTTAGATTCCCAACAGCACAAACGTTTTGCAGTTCAAGTGACGGTCGATGGTTTACAGCAAGGATTGATCGAAGGTTTGGTCGATGATAATGCGCCTTTCATTTCAGTGGCTTACCAAAATCATAAAAACCGAGCGCAATACAAACCTCAGCTAGAAAAGGTCATTGAGCCAGAACATCAACAACAGGTGAGGTTCATGGAAGTTCTGTCTGAACAAACCTACCGTGATCCGAATTATCTTCCGTTCTTCAAAAATCTCTATCAAGAGCATCGAGACAATATTAGCCGAGTGGGTATCTCTTCAACTCCCACAATCAGTGTACGTAACCTACCTATCATTAAAACGGGCGCGAAAGTATCGGGGCAAGGTGGTACGGGTATCCCTAATTTCCACTTTGTTGACCGAGAGATCGACCGAGCTTATTACTTCTTCGGAATGATGCCCTGCAGTTGGATGTGTTGATGGCGAACAACAAGGTGCAGACCATGTTTGATCGCCTTGATTACCTTAAAACGCTGAACTGCAACGCCCAATACGATTGGAATGCTCATACCACTTATGATGGGTTAGTGAACCTAGGCTTGGGTGAGTCACTGCGTGATTATGGTGAGAAACGTTGTGTGAAAGAGCTTCAAGAACGTTCAGAAGTCGAAGTGGTTTTGCAAGAAAAGCGTCAAGCCTTGATAGAAGATATTGAAGCGTACCAGTCTATATCTAGCTTTGATTTTTTCACTAAGTTTTCAAAGAGAACTCAGGTTAAACAGTCGATCACTCAGTTTGCCGAGTTAGATGGAAAAGGGATGCCAGACTACACCTTGGTGTATAACCCATGGCCGGATCATTTCGCACACTTTACCGGTCCTTTTAGTGACGAAATTCTGATGCCGACTGGAGAGCTCAACCGACTGGACTATTGGATTCGCCAGATTGAAGCGACCTACCGCAGTGCAGGCGTTTACGATAAAACGCTATGGGGCATGGCCGGGGATCATGGTTTAACGCCGGTGTTCTACGCGCTCAATCCCGAAAAGCAGGTGTTTGAAGGCTTACAAGCAGAGCTAGAGTATCCAATTGTGGTTAAGAAAATATCTTCAGACGAGGGGGAAGGGCCTAAAATCACCAATGCTCTAAGCTATCCAAGCTCGAAAGAATTGGATGTGGTGGTCGCCTCTACTGCTGGTGGTAACTTTATGATGGACTTCTTTAATTCGGCTAAAGGGTGGCAGGTTCAGCCGGTTTACCAAGAACTCACGCAGTGGTCTCCGATTGCAGCGCCAGCTGGTCAGAATATCGACATCATTAATCAGATAGCGCAACGCTTGCCTGAAAGTCTTGAGTATATGGTCGTAAGAGAAAGCACATGTGATCAACAACGTTGCGCTGTTCGTGTGATTGGCAACCGTGATTTAAAACGGGTCGATGAATTGATCACACGTGAAGGTGACAAGCTTTTCTATGAGTCATTGGAAGATAACCGAGCGCCGATTTTGCTCAATACGCAAAGGTTAAATCCATACCTAGCATCACCAAGCGAAGCTGATTTTTCACAGTACTCTCTATTAGTAGAAAAATGTATTAATCGAGCGGTTAAGGCGGATGTGACAACGTGGTGTAGCAGTGCTGAGTGGACTTCATTGACGCAACCAACGCCTCGACCAGATTCAGTGAATCAACTGGCTAATATTTACCTTGAAGATAGGGCTGGCACGGTTAACTTGTTCCCTAAAGCGGGAATTGGTTACAACACTAAGGTGCCGGGTCGTCATGCTGGTGAGGATTACTTAGAGAAAGATGCCTTCATCGGATTCTGGGGAGCGCCAATTGGCGATAACTCTCAGCAACTGAAAATCGAAGCTAATGGCTCTTTGGCTCCAACGCTGTTTGAGTATTTGACCGGAGAACCTGTGATCGAAGGTGAGAACGGTTGGGGTTTTCCGTCGTTGCTGAATAAGTTGGATGTGTCTAAGAATAATTAAACTCTATTATTTATCGTTTAGGTTACGATACCGTAAAGCGAATCTAATGTGGCTTTTATTAGCCACTTTAGACTTCAATCAACTGCTCAATACAATCGATGTTTAGTTTGCTTGGGGCTCCTATTAAATACCTTAACTAACGACTCCTTTCCAATACCTCTTCACGACATAACACATTTTAAATAAAGTGATGCTGTTCACGCTTTCTTGACTCCCAATTCTGAACTAAGAATTTTTCCTAGTTATTCTAAGACCCTCTCTCATGCGGTCGCTTTTTAGACTCCTTATTATTTCATCATCGAATTGCAAAGAGTGCATGGTCAGTAATGTTCCGTGCAGACCTCATCAATAATAAGAGAGTTCACAATGTTAAAGTTCCTAGATCAGGTTAGAAAACCGACGCTGGATCTTCCGGTCGAAACTAGAAGAAAAATGTGGTTTAAACCATTCCTACAATCGTACCTAGTCGTATTCATTGGCTATTTGACCATGTATTTAATCCGTAAGAACTTCAATGTCGCGCAAAACGACATGATTTCTACTTATGGATTATCAATGACCGATCTAGGTCTTATTGGTCTTGGTTTTTCAATTACTTATGGTATTGGTAAAACGGTTGTTTCCTACTACGCGGATGGCAAAAACACCAAGCAGTTCCTGCCATTCATGCTTATCCTATCTGGTCTTGCCATGTTGGGCTTTAGCTTCAGCTTGGGTGGCGGCAGCGCTAGCTTATTCATGATGGTTGCCTTCTACGCATTGAGTGGTTTCTTTCAAAGTACCGGTGGTCCTTCAAGTTATTCGACTATTACTAAATGGACGCCTCGTAATAAGCGTGGGTCGTATTTAGGTCTTTGGAACATGTCACACAACGTAGGTGGTGCAGGTGCTGCTGGTGTAGCGCTGTTTGGCGCTAACTACTTTTTTGATGGCAACGTAATTGGTATGTTCGTGTTCCCATCGATCATCGCGATTGTGGTTGGTTTTATTGGGATGCGTTTTGGTAACGACTCTCCAGAAGCATACGGTTTAGGTACAGTTGAAGAGTTGTTTGACGAAGAAATCAGCGAAGAAGATACTATTGCTGAAGAAAATCAAATGACTAAGAAAGAGATCTTTGTTGAATATATCCTTAAAAACAAAGTGATCTGGTTACTCTGCTTCGCGAATATCTTTTTGTACATTGTTCGTATCGGTATCGATCAATGGTCTACCGTTTATGCGTATCAAGAGTTAGGTCTATCAAAAGAAACGGCTATTTCAGGCTTTACTCTGTTTGAAGTTGGCGCTCTGGTCGGTACATTAATGTGGGGTTATTTATCAGACCTTGCTAACGGACGTCGTGCTTTAGTTGCTTGTGTATCGCTTGGACTGATTATTGTATCTCTAGAGTTTTATCAGCATGCAACGAGCGAGTTCATGTACCTAGCATCACTATTCGTACTTGGCTTCCTAGTATTCGGTCCTCAGCTGTTGATTGGTGTTGCTGCGGTAGGCTTTGTTCCTAAGAAAGCAATCAGTGTGGCTGATGGCGTGAAAGGCACATTTGCTTACCTAATTGGTGACAGTTTTGCCAAACTTGGCCTAGGCATGATTGCAGACGGAACGCCTATTTTCGGCTTAACAGGTTGGAAAGGGACATTTGCAGCACTCGATACTTCTGCTGCCATTTGTATTGTTTTACTGCTGTTCGTTGCTATTGCGGAAGAGAAGAAGATTCGTCACGCGAAGAAGATGCACCTAGCGGCTCAAAACGCGTAGCTTGTCTGAGTACTTGTTCTCGCGCATTTGTTGTCGCAAAGAGAGTTTCGGGTAGATAGTTTCACGTGATTTATTGGTTTAAAGCACGTGAGATCATACCAATCGTTAGTTCGATTCAGTATCATCTCTACCAATAAACTTAATTTTAGATAGCTCCTGTTGGGGCTATTTTTCTTTCTCACTCTTAATTTTGGTTAATATCATGATTAATGTTGCGCTTGTTGATGACCACGTCATTGTTCGATCTGGCTTCGCTCAATTACTCAGTCTTGAAACTGATATAACGGTCGTGGGGGAGTTTAACTCTGCGGCAGAAGCGCGCCTCGGACTGCCAAGTTGTCACCCTGATGTCGTTATCTTGGATATTTCAATGCAAGATGAAAGTGGCCTGAGCTTATTGGAAGAGATTCCATCTGGCATTGCTAGTATTATGTTGAGCGTACATGACTCTCCGGCGATGGTTGAAAAGTCATTAGAGTTAGGAGCTAAAGGTTATCTCAGTAAACGCTGTAGCCCTGATGAGTTAATTCAGGCCGTACACACGAGCGCAAATGGCGGCTGCTACCTTACGCCAGATATCGCCATAAAACTTGCGACACCAATGAAGAATAAAGCCTCGTTAAATCAGCTCACCCGCAGGGAAAGCGAAGTGTGCCAGTTATTGGCGACAGGGCTCGACGTGAAATCTATTGCTGTCGAGTTAGGGGTTAGCCATAAAACGGTACATGTGCACCGTGCCAATGCCATGGACAAACTCAATGTTAAGAACAACGTTGAGTTAGCTAAATTGTTCGCTCAAGACCAGTACTAATGCGTTCTTATCTAGCCACCTCCTTATGCGGGGTTTTTATGGCTGGCTGTGCATGGTTCTGTTTATGGGTTATTGCCTTCTATTTCATTAATGACCCTGAGTTAGCCATTCTGCTTTTCCCATTCTCACTCCGGTTAGGAATGACGCTGCACACTCGCACTCACTATTGGCCTGCTATCTATATTGCAGAGTGGGGGCTCGCGATTGCCCTAGCTCTCCTACTTGATGAACCTCAATGGCTGACGATACTAATCGCCAGTGGACTAAGTATTCCAGCCACTCTGATTGCCAAACGTTATTATTCTGGTGACCTGAATCGTCACTTGTTGGTGATGGCGAGCTTAATCATGGTCACAGCACTCATCAATGTTGCCGCGGTCAGTTCTCATGTTCCGGCTGTTTACATGGTGTGGTTGGTGAGCACCACAGGTGGTTTGATGTTAGTGCCGATGTGTTATCTGGTATGGAATTACCTATTCCAAAACAAGTGGGCGCCACTGAGCTCTTACTTAATCAACAATGTCATTGAGTTCAAAATCCGTCACATCGCTTTATACAGCCTCTTGTTGGTCGTCAGTATTTTGATACAAACCAGTTTGCCAGATGAGCTAAGGCGCTTCGCCCCGTTCTGTATGGCTATCCCTATTATCTTGCTCGCCGTTCGTTATGGATGGCAAGGCGCCTTGCTCGCTACCCTGCTAAATAGCGTCGCGTTGATTGCAGCCCACAGTGGCACGTCCAAACTCGAAATTACTGATTTACTCTTGTCTCTTTCCGCTCAGACCATCACAGGTATTTTGCTTGGTTTAGCTGTTCAAAAACAAAAAGATCTCAACTCGAAATTACGCAGTGAGCTCTCTAGGAATCAAAACCTTTCCCGTCAGCTAATCACGGCTGAAGAATCGGTTCGTCGTGATATTGCCCGTGAGTTACATGATGAGATAGGCCAGAACATCACGGCAATTCGGACTCAAGCGAGCATTATCAAACGTGTCGATGCGGCTGAAATGAGCGTTCGCTGTGCTGGTACGATTGAATCATTGTCGTTGAATGTTTATGACACCACTAAGCGTTTGCTAACAAAGCTAAGACCAAAAATGTTGGACGACCTTGACCTGAAGGACTCCGTTGAACAGCTCATACGGGAAATGGAGTTTTCAGATCACGGCGTTGATATCCAGCTAAATTGGCACGGTGACTACTCATGTTTGAGTGACACGCTCAAGGTTACTCTCTTCCGACTGTGCCAAGAGTCTTTAAACAATGCCCACAAATATGCTGAAGCAAGTGAAATTAGAATAGAACTGATTCTAGATGATCAAGCTTATCTTCGAATTACAGACAATGGTGTTGGTTTTACAGCGCAGGATCTTCTCAAAGGAATGGGTGTTCGTGGTATGCAAGAGCGTGTTCAGGCGCTCGGTGGCAAGATGGCAATCAACGCTAATGACTCTTCTTCGGGTACTAATATCAGCGTTACATTACCTAAAGTGTGAGAACGAATATGTTTGGATTTCTGCGCTCAACAACGTCAAAAAGTCATACTCTAAGCGATGATGAGGTCAATCAGCGTTATCGTTATTGGCGTCTTCACATCATGATAGGAATGTATGTCGGCTATGCAGGTTTTTACTTCACTCGTAAAACCTTTAATTATGCCGCGCCAGCCATGATCACCGATCTTGGCTTAGACAAAGGCGATATCGGCTTGATTGGCACGCTCTTTTATCTTTCTTACGGCTTAGCTAAGTTTATTTCAGGCACCATATCGGATCGGTCGAACCCGCGTTACTTCATGGGGCTCGGCCTAATCGCGACAGGCTTGATCAATATCGCGTTTGGTTTTTCTAGTTCGTTGGCGGCTTTTATATCGCTTTGGGTGCTTAATGCATGGTTCCAAGGCTGGGGCTGGCCATCGTGTTCCAAGTTATTGACGACCTGGTATTCTCGCTCCGAAAGAGGCTTTCGCTGGGCTATATGGAATACAGCACACAACGTTGGTGGGGCATTGATTCCTATTCTCGTCGGCTATCTAACTCTCCAATACAGTTGGCGATCTGGGTTCATATGGCCGGGTGTGATTGGTGTTTTTATTGGTCTTATCGTCTGTTTACGCTTACGTGATAAGCCCACGACCATGGGGCTTCCGACGGTAGGGAAGTGGCGCAATGACCATCTAGAATTGGCGCAAGAGAGCCATGGGCAAGGGTTAAGCTATCGAGAGATCCTGAAAGCCTATGTGTTCAGCAATAAGTACATTTGGCTGCTCGCCTTTAGCTATGTGTTGGTTTACATCGTAAGAACGGCAGTTAACGACTGGGGCAATTTATATCTCACCGAAGAGCACGATTATAGTTTGATAAACGCCAACGCTGCGTTGTCTCTGTTTGAGATTGGCGGTTTCGTTGGTTCACTTGTTGCTGGATGGGGATCGGATAGGCTGTTTGGTGGTAACCGTGGTCCCATGAATATCCTGTTCGCGATTGGTATCTTCCTCTCGGTATCCGCTTTATGGCTTATGCCTCTAACCAACTTTGTGTTTCAAGCGGCTGGGCTGTTTTGTGTAGGCTTTTTTGTGTTTGGCCCTCAAATGCTAATAGGTATGGCTGCCGCGGAATGCTCACATAAAGACTCCGCAGGAGCTGCGACAGGCTTTGTTGGCTTATTTGCCTATATGGGTGCAGCACTTTCTGGCTACCCATTAGCGCTCGTTCTAGAAACTTATGGTTGGAGTGGGTTCTTCATTACCATCTCGACTTGTGCGGCCGTTATTGGCTTGCTGCTACTGCCTTTCCTACAAGCCCAATCGCCTCAGAAAAGTGCAGAGGTTCGCTCTGGCTTTTAAGGGATTTCTTCGTAAATAAGATAGCTGCTAATGGTCCTCTGGTTATTATGCAGCTACCCTATCTTCAGCGTTTTTTATACGTAGCATTCAAATGTGACTCTTTTCACGCTTTTCATGGTTCTCACCTGTTTCTAAGAATTTTTCCTATTGCGTCTAAGACCTCATCTCATGTGGGTTCTAGCTGCTCTCTGTAGTCTTTCTAATTATTTACGTTATTAGAAATTAGCTCTCTGAATTGTGTTCAAAGGGCTCACTACGGAAAACGCCATGTCACTCAGCCACTTCTCAGAATACTCATTTTTCCCAATGGAAAACACCATCCAAAATTATGCATGGGGGAGTATTTCTTCGATACGTGAACTGTTTGGCTTTAAGAATGAGTCACAAGAGCCGCAAGCGGAAGTTTGGATGGGAGCGCATCCAAAAGGTTGCTCAATGGTTAAGCTTGACCAACATTTGGTGCCTCTCTCTGAGCTGATTAACAAGAATAAACCCGCTTATTTATCTACTGATATTGCGCAGGAGTTCGGTGAACTGCCGTTCTTGTTTAAGATCTTGGCAGCGGAAAAAGCGCTATCGGTCCAGGTCCACCCAAACAAGCACCAAGCCGAGTTAGGCTTTGCGAGAGAGGAGCAAGCAGGAATCCCTCTGACTGCAGGGCATCGTAATTACAAAGACTCTAACCATAAACCTGAATTGGTTTACGCGATCACTGAATACCAAGCGATGAATGGCTTTCGAGAATTTAACGAAATATTAGGTTTGTTCAGAAGATTAGACTCTAGCGTGCTCGCTGGCTTGATTGAAGAGTTTGGGACCCACCTTAACTCTCTAGGTTTAGAAGCGTTTTTCCGTGATCTATTAACGCTTAATGACCAATGTAAACATCAAGCACTAGAGCAACTTCTGACTTACGCAGCCGCTCACCAAGATCAAACAGAATTTGCATTGATCATTGAACTTAGCCATCAGTACCCGAACGATATCGGTCTGTTTTGTGTTCTGCTGCTTAACTTGATCACACTAAAGCCAGGTGAAGCGATGTATTTGAATGCGAACACTCCGCACGCTTACATTAAAGGTACCGGGCTTGAGATTATGGCAAATTCAGACAACGTGCTACGAGCAGGTTTAACGCCAAAACACATTGATGTCGCTGAGTTAGTCGCCTGCACAAAATTCACGCCAATTCCGTTCGAAGGCTTGTTGTTAGAGCCATCAAAACTGGGTAAATGTGATTGTTATGATATCCCGGTCAGTGACTTCAATTTCAATATCTTTCATCGTCCTCATCAAGAAGAAGTTATCACAAGTGGCGCTGAAATTTTAATGGCAATAGATGATGACCTAGTGCTAATGAGTCAGAAAGGCGAGCACTTAACCCTCACCAAAGGGCAATCGGTATTTATCCCAGCTTATATTGGCCATTACGAATTGAGCAGCAAAGGGCGAGTGGCGAGAGCGTTTAATTAGCGAAGTCGCTTCTAGTTTAAATAGAGAGTCATCCCCACGAAATTAGTATCACTATCATCAACAATTTGGTAGTCAAGCGCTTGATAAAAACTGATGGCGCGGGTGTTACTTCTAAAGCTCGACAGAGTGACTTGGTTTCGTTGCTCTTGATGGGCTTTTTCGTGGATGCGTGACATGACTTTTTTACCGATAGACTGATCTTGGTATTGATGGGAAATGATCTGAAGGTGAACATGGTATGCGTTGTCATAAGGCTTAAAACACACAAGTCCAACCCTTTGTTTTCCTAGGTATACCCAATGAAACCAAGAGGGATTGTACTCGTTTAAAAGTCGTTGACGTTGGAAGTCGTCATCCCATCCGAAAACGCTATCAACGTGTATGAAAAGCCCTTGCTTAACACACGCAAACAGTTCTTCGAATTCGAGATTTGAAACGAGCTGGAATTGTATGTTCTCTTCTTCTATTGTCACTCTGCTCACTTCCTTATCAAACGCTTTCGAATAAGCAAACAGTAACATAATTGAAGAAGCCGAATTAGCTTAGATTTGCGCTGTTATGAAACCAAAAAGCCATGCGTAGTGCATGGCTTAGAATACAGTATCGGATTGATTTTTCTATACGATCTTAAGCGCGTGATGGCGCGTGAGCTGTTTGTGTAGCGAGTCTTTTAGCTCCATGCGTTCTACTTTGAGGTTGTGCATGCTGTCGTCATCGATAGGGCTGCCAGAGATTTCTAGCTGACGGATGTCGTAGTCGAGTTGGTGGTATTTTTGCATGTCTGCTTTGAATTTTTCGTCGTCGTGGTTGAGCTGAACAATGTCTAATTTAAGATCTGGGAAATCTAAGATAAAGGCATGGTTTTCATTGAGCATTGGCACTTCCTCTCTAGTCGGATTTTTAGGGCGTGTTGATCTTTCGAGCTTGTTTTTGCGGCGAATTGCTGGGTATTTCTACAAGGCAGAGGCTTTGATGTGT
>NZ_AJZM02000013.1 GCF_000272405.2 Vibrio tasmaniensis 1F-187 | reverse complement strand
TGACTTCAAGTTATGAGTGATTTGGGTATCTCTATTGTTCGCTTTCAGATTGGGATTTGTCTCTTACCCTTCGGGCTGCCCTGCGGCTGTGAGTTAGGCTTTACGCCCCCACATTCCGGTCTCACAACACTAATCATTTATTCCTTTCCCGCTTATCCCCTCTAGCAGCTACAAGGGGCGGATTTATCGAGCGTTAGCTTAGTTCTGATTAAGTGCCTTTACCATGCCACCTTTTGAAATATCCCTTGATCGGTGGCTGATGCGCGTCGCTCTGTCCCAAACCATCTTGAATCCAAACAGAGTGCAGGAGTACTTGAAGTGCTTGCGTGATAT
>NZ_AJZM02000012.1 GCF_000272405.2 Vibrio tasmaniensis 1F-187 | reverse complement strand
CCGACAAGACCGGGCATTACAAACGTACGGAGTCAAAAAGAAACACCACCGCCACCGCCAACCAACCCAATAAATAAGGGCAAAAAATGAGCAAAGACAAACCAACACCGCCGCCGCCACCACCAACAAGACCGGGTACGGAATTCTTCAAAGATAAAGCTCCGTCTCCGCCAAAAGATTCAAACAATAAGAAGTAAAAAAAGGTGATCTAAAGCACTAAAACTTTTAGAAGTCCTGCCACTTGCGTAACACATTTGCGTAACACAATGGCAGGACCGTGCATAGTTAGTCATTGCATGTGTTACGCAAATCCCCCGCTACGCCCCGGCCTATCTAGCTTTGTGACCTACTCCGCAGTAATGTTATGTGTTACAAGTGGCTTTGTTGCGTAATTCAG
>NZ_AJZM02000011.1 GCF_000272405.2 Vibrio tasmaniensis 1F-187 | reverse complement strand
AGAAAACCTACCAACCATCCAAGAGGCTAACTATTTCCCATATAAGAACACTTTATCTTCTTTACTTGAGACGATTAAATAGTACGATTAACTATATGTAAAAATTCAAACTGAAATATTGGGAGTCTGGATATTTTAAAGGGATGTAATTACGCGTAAAATTATAGTGGTAACTCCTCCAGCTGCGAGTAGTTCATCGAGTTTAATTAATATGATTAGGTTAACATTTTCACCTTAATTCAGTAAAGGACTACTCCACTTATCCCACTGAGATAAGAACTATTTTTAGGAGCAATGTCATCCTCACAACCTGATCTGGGATCGCCAAAATTTTCTACAGTCCAAATAAATCTTTAGAGAAAATATGTATAATCAATTTAAAAATAACTATTTATTGTTAGTTATAGGCAATCCAATGGTTGAAAAATCGATTGGAGTAAAATAGAAATTATCTAAGGTTTATAATAATGAGTATAGAGCGTTTATTCTTAATAACCAGAAAAATACTCCATCATTCAAGATTATAGAAGTATTATGAATTATTTTTGCCATATTGGAGAAAGTCATGTCGTTAAAAGTTGCATTAAATTTACTAGAGGAATATCAAGCTTTAACTGGGCAAGAAGGACAGCATATGGATGACCTAAAGCTGGAATTAAAGTG
>NZ_AJZM02000010.1 GCF_000272405.2 Vibrio tasmaniensis 1F-187 | reverse complement strand
GCTCGAAAGATCAACACGCCCTAGTCTTTTAATAGATTACTTGGCCTCACTCTAGGAGTATTCATGACAGCCGAATTAAGAAAAACGAAAATCGTCACAACGCTAGGCCCTTCTACTGATAAAGGTAACGTGCTTGAAGAGATCATCAAAGCCGGTGCCAATGTCGTCCGTATGAACTTCTCTCACGGCACTAGCGACGACCATATACAACGTGCAGAAAATGTCCGCGCAATAGCCAAAAAACTTGGTACTCAGATCGCTATTCTCGGTGACTTACAAGGTCCCAAGATTCGAGTGTCAACATTCAAAGATGGCAAAATCCAACTTGCCGTTGGTGACCAATTTACTCTCGACAGTAGCCTTGGTTTAGGCGAAGGCAACCAACAAGCGGTCGGTCTTGATTATAAAGAATTACCTAACGACGTTTCAGCTAACGACATCCTGTTGCTAGACGATGGTCGTGTACAGCTAAAAGTAACCGAAGTGGAAGGTTGTCGCGTTCATACCGAAGTCATCATTGGCGGCCCTCTCTCGAATAATAAAGGCATAAACAAAAAAGGCGGCGGCTTGTCAGCAGAAGCGCTGACAGAAAAAGACAAACGCGACATCGTCACCGCCGCACAAATCAAAGTGGATTACCTTGCGGTGTCTTTCCCACGCAACGGCGAAGACATGCACTACGCTCGTCAACTCGCACGAGAAGCAGGTTTAGAAGCTCACCTTGTAGCAAAAGTAGAGCGAGCAGAGACGGTCGCCACTGTTGAGAACATGGATGACATCATAATGGCCTCAGATGTGGTCATGGTAGCTCGTGGTGACCTCGGAGTCGAAATTGGCGACCCTGAATTGGTCGGAGTACAAAAACAGCTTATACGTCGTGCTAGAGCGCTTAACCGAACGGTGATCACCGCAACTCAAATGATGGAATCGATGATTTCAGCGCCAATGCCAACCCGTGCCGAAGTCATGGACGTTGCCAATGCGGTACTTGATGGAACAGATGCGGTCATGCTTTCAGGTGAAACAGCTGCAGGTGATTACCCGGTCGAAACCGTAAAATCGATGGCTGAAGTGTGTATTGGTGCTGAGAAAATGGCGGGGATTAACAACCAATCCAATTACCGAATTGACCGCACGTTTGTGACCGCCGAAGAAACCGTTTCGATGGCGACTATCTACTCGGCAAACCATATGGAAGGCATTAAAGGCGTAGTCACTCTCACAGAATCCGGCCGTACTGCACTGATGATGTCTCGCCTAAGTGCTGACATGCCTATCTACGCACTATCTCGTAACGAAGGAACACTTAATCGCTGCACCTTGTACCGAGGTGTAACACCTATCTACTTCGAGACAGAAGCCAAAGACAGTTTTGACATTGCCCTATCTACGCTCACCTGCCTAAAAGAGCAAGAGCATCTTAAGTTTGGCGATCTCGTTATCGTCACTCAAGGCGACATTATGGATGTGGCGGGATCAACCAACTGTATGAGAATCTTGCCTGTCACCTAATGTTTGCCCGTAAGGCGAAACGATTTGCCTAATCTCAAGACAAAAAAGGGTTATCGAACCAAGTTCAATAACCCTTTTTCATTTCAGTATATTCTTCGTTAATAACATCAACAATTAACGCCATTACTAGTCAACGACATGGTTACTAAAAATATAGTTACTAAAGATATAGTTAACTAACGGAATGCTAACTCATCAACTTCAAATATTATTAATCAACCTCAAGCATTACTTCTCAGCAGCAATGGTTGCCAACTGTGGCATGTGTGAACTGCGGGCATTTTTCGTAGAGGTATAAGTTTCAACAAATCGGTAACCGGCTTCTAAACCCAAATCATAATCGTGCAGTAAATCTTCTTTATTACTCATTAATGAATTGGATTTCAGCGGCATACTCGGGGCAATTTGCACGACAAACGCATCGTCTGGTGGGGAGTTCAAAAAATCCTGAGTCAATGAGTAAGTTTGGTAATGCACCATCAGCATATCTGCTAAGCCGGAATCAAACTTATCACCAATTAAATGACTTAATCTATAGATGTCATCCGCCCCGAATAACCATCGACCACCATTCAGCAAATCCAAATGTGATCTGTCGCGCTTCTGTTCTTTTGAGCTGAGAATTTGTTGTTGAAAGAACGAGCTCCAATCGGTTTTCCACTGTTCCACTTTTTGTTGCCAATGACCTTGAACACTGTCAAAAGATTCGCGGAACCATTCCAGTTCTTCGGCTGATATCGGTTTGGGTGTTTTTAATCGCGTACTGTTAGCTTGAACCGCGACCTCGACCTCTTCCTCTAGCGTAGGCTCAGTTCGGATCACAACAATGGAACGGGCTTGTCTACGCCACGCTTCTTGAACTGGGATGCAAGCTGATACACCACCATCCACATAAGCATTGTCGCCAATAAAGATTTCATCATTGTATAAGCGAGGAATCGCACAGGTTGCAATCATCACTTTGTACCAATCTTCACCCAATACTGGAAAGTAGTGATCTCGTAAGTCTTTAGAATCCGTGACGGCTGCATAGAAATGGCGATCGCCTAGCGTTTGTCGTCCTAAATCCAAATCAAGCTTATATGGGTAAGCCATGATTTGTTCTAAGGCCCATTCTAATCCAAGGTTCTTTCTGTGTCGTATATAAGAAAAGAGATTGAAGAATTCAGGTGATGTTGTGAGGTCGAGAAGGAAAGAACGGCCAAGGCCTTTATCGCGGCACAGATAAGCACACAAATTAAGAGCACCTGCAGAGGTACCAAAAAACTCGTCGAAGGGATCAAAATTTGAAAGAAGAAAGGCATCCAGCACTCCAGAAGTAAAAATACTTCTCTGTCCGCCACCTTGGGCGACCAGTGCTGTTTTTCCAGCAATAAACTTAGCGTAATAATCTAAGTCTATTGCTGTATCAATATTGGTTATAATCCCACTATTCATTATTCCCTGAGTATAAAAACCCAGCCTCGCAATAGATGGTATTAACTACCAATTGCAATAAAGCCAAATGAGAGAATGATTGCGTAGATGACAACCGTTATTTGTAGGGCATTTTTCAGATTATGGTCCATAGACACCTCTGTCTTATTATTAATTTGTCGAGTCTCTATTTAAGTACTATCAGGTGTGTGAAGTATCTTCAAGAATCGTCGAAATTAGTCGCACAATATTGATGTAACCATCACAATTAGTAAGTGTATGGATAAGGATATACTCATGAATAACAAAGCAAATATAATGGCACTGATTACGCTTATCTCCGTTTCGAGCGTACATGCCTCGCCGGAGATCATCATTACTCCGATGGTGGGCTATACCGGCGGTGGCAGTGTCGAAGACCAGGACGGTAAAACCTATGATATGAAAGGGTCTGAAAACTACACCTTTGCGATTGAAACGCCATTTGAAAAAGGACGCATCGGCTTTTTCTATTCTAATCAAAGCTCTGAATTAGAAACGCTCAACCTAAGCTCCTCCATCCAATACCTGCACTTTCAAAGTAGCATTTACTACCCAGCTTCTTCTGTGTTGTCTGGTTATTTGGGGTTAGGCCTTGGTGCTTCTTACGTCGATGTAGACTGGGCAAAAGATAAGTATGGGTTCTCAACCTCTATCTTTGGTGGTTTAGAGTACAAATTTAGTGACCGATTAGCGCTAAACACACAACTACGTTGGCTAGGTACCGTTGTCGATAACGACACCTCCGGTGTTTGTAACATCCCAAGTAACGGCCAAGAGTGCATCATCCGCTTTGATACCGACTGGATGAACCAATTCCAAGCCAATGTCGGACTGAGTTTTACTTTCTAAGTATCGATGACCATAAGCATCTCATACCAATAGAACCTCCGAATAGTTGGTCAGTTCAACTATAGAGTGTATGAATTTCAGTCATACGCTCTACTTTTAAATAAAGTCATATAACCTAATAAAACAGAAAAAATTAGACACATAAACCAATCAGAAAACCCCAAACCAATTCATACCTCTAAAATAACCATCATTTAACATCTTAAAGACCATAAGACCACAGTTATTAAACATACCTAATCTATTGCTTTAACCATTCTAACTAGGTAGGCTCATTAGCACGCATCAGCTGAATATTTCAGGTTATGCAAACACACATCAAACAATTAAGAATTATCCGCTGAGTTCTCCAATCGCTAACAACATAATAATCTAAACTTTTGCTTAATCACGGAAGATAAAGTAAACAGTCAAACCGTTTGCCTGTTTTAACTATCATCTCCTTACCAAGCACAGCGTGACGAGAAGCTTCATACCTCAGGGAAGTTGTAAAGGAGTTAAATATGAAGCGAGAACAGTGGGGATCCCGAGCAGGATTTATCCTTGCCGCAGTAGGATCTGCTATTGGTTTAGGAAACATTTGGCGTTTTCCATATATGGCTTATGAAAATGGCGGCGGTGCTTTTTTCATTCCATATCTATTTGCCATGCTTACGGCTGGTATCCCATTTATGATCCTAGAGTTCAGTATGGGTCAAAAATATCGTGGATCTGCACCTGCAACCTTAGCGCGCATCAACTCAAAATTTGAGTGGCTTGGCTGGTTCCAAGTAGGTGTAGCGGCTGTCATCGCGGTCTACTATGTTGCCGTTATCGGTTGGGCAATTTCATACTTCGGTATGTCATTCAATCAAAGCTGGGGAACAGACACTAACGCATTCTTCTTCAGTGAATATCTAGCTCTAGGTGATAACTCACCGACGAACCTAGGTAGCATCCAATGGGGCATCGCTGGCGCAATGTTACTCGCTTGGGCAATCACTTATGCAGCTATCGTGGGTGGTGTTAAAGCTGGTATCGAACGTGCTTCTAAAGTAATGATGCCAGTGTTGTTCATAATGGTGATTTTGCTTATCGGACGCATGGTTTTCCTTCCTGGTGCTCTAGATGGTGTGAACTACATGTTCGAACCTGATTTCAGCAAGATCTGGGACGTAAAAGTATGGGCTGCTGCTTATGGACAAATCTTCTTCACGCTAAGTATCGGTTTTGCGATCATGCTGGCTTACTCAAGCTACCTGCCTGAAAAATCAGATATTACGAACAACGCGTTCATGACGGTTCTTATCAACTGTGGTTTCTCAATTCTTGCGGGTATTATGATTTTCTCTGTTCTTGGCTACATGGCTCAAGAACAAGGTAAACCATTAACTGAAGTTGTATCAGCAGGCGTTGGCCTTGCGTTTGTTACGCTACCTGCTGCGATTAATTTACTTCCAGCACCGTATATTCTGGGTCCACTATTCTTCTTTGCACTTGTTGTGGCTGGTTTAAGCTCTCATATCTCAATTATGGAAGCAGTAACATCTGCAATTATGGACAAGCTGAACTGGAGCCGTAAAAAAGCAGCAAGTATTGTTATTGGCGTTGGTGTTGTGGTGTCTATGGCATTTGCAACTAACGGCGGCCTACTTCTACTAGACCTAGTCGATCACTTCGCTAACAACGTCGGCATCATGGTAGGCGGATTCATTGAAATCCTTCTAATGGCATGGTTACTAAACAAAGTTAGCGATGTACGTGCGTACGTCAATGAGATTTCAGATTTCTCTATTGGCGTATGGTTTAACGTATGTTTACGCTTCGTCACTCCAGTTATGCTTGCAATCATTCTTGCAACAAAACTAAGCGCATTGTTTACAGACGGTTACGGTGGCTACGACCTGACTCTTGGTTGGGCAATGATCGCAGGATTACTAGCGATTGGCATTATCATAAATATGACAAGTAAGAAGGAAGCATAATCATGACAACGAGTGCGATTATTATGATGGTTCTTGGTCTTGGTATCACTTGGGGTGGTGCTGCAATTTGCATAAAGCGTGCAATGGACAAACAGAAATAACCTTATTTAAACCATTCAAAAATGCCAGCTACTAAGCTGGCATTTTTTTGTCTCATCACCTAGAACTTGTAGGTGATACCCAGTGCACCACCCACTTGTAATTCAACACCTTTATACATGTCGAGCTCAGGGTGAACTTGCGCGTACGCATTCCAACCTTCGTAGAAGTTCACTTTAACACCTAAAGGCAAACGTAAGCCAAAATCATCATTCCACTCAGCCCAAGCACCTGCACCGACATACCAACTCAACGGAGCTTCAGTCTCAAACTGACCACGCTTCAAAATATAGTCAAATGCAGCACCGTCGTTGCCAATCGTGGCACGGTATTTCTGATCAAATTCGACAACGACACTCAGGTCTTGGTCAATGGCTAATCCAACTTCCAAATCTGGTGCTTCAGAAGCATGCACAAACGCGGCTCCGCTGCAGCACATAAGGCAGATCAAATAACGATGTTTCATAATATTCTCAGACTGTTTTTAAAAATGGCAGTGTACTGGGTTCACAAAGAGAAGGTGTCATCGCTAGGTAAAAGCGAGCTGGCGCTCAGGGTTCGGAATCGGTCTTCAACACATAGAGTTGAGTAGAACTAGTTGAGTAAGAAGAGCTTATACTAATCACAGTAAGTAAGTGTTCAGGAATAGCGCAGGAAAAAATCTTGAGAACAAGGCATAATTTTTTGATAAGTAGCTATTCTACAATCAAAAATTCTAAC
>NZ_AJZM02000009.1 GCF_000272405.2 Vibrio tasmaniensis 1F-187 | reverse complement strand
CCATCAACTCACGGTTCGACGGCCTTTCATCGTCACTGTCATTCAGTTTAATACGCAATGCCAATGTCAAAAGCTGACGAATCGCATCAGCATCAGTTAAACCTTCTCTCTTTTTAAACTTGCGAAAATCTTGCTCTAGCGGCCCCTTGATTGTGGCTTGTAATACTGTGCTTCTCGCCATTTTTAGATTTTCTCCCACCAAATTTGGTTAATACGATTTAATGTACATTTAAATACGATACCACATTATCACAACCTAACAATCGCTCACAAACAAAGCCAGAAAAGGGCTAAATTGAAATCAAATACAAATACACTCACTTTCAAATCAAATAGCCTGTAAACCTTACCATGCATGGGTTAAATGGATATTAAATACATTTAACATATTTTTAAATACGATTTCAGCGGCTAATTAGTTGAG
>NZ_AJZM02000008.1 GCF_000272405.2 Vibrio tasmaniensis 1F-187 | reverse complement strand
AATGCCCGGTCTTGTCGGTGGCGGTGGCGGTGGCGGTGGTGGAGATTTTTTCTGTGCCATATAGCACTCCTTTAATTGATTGCTCTTCGATTAAAATAGGTTTTGATGGGTGTGTTAAATCTAGTTTAAATCCTATAAAAATAATTCCAGCTAATGCAAAGGGAGCAATTGATAAAGTTAACCATTTAATTGCCATATAACAATTCTCACCTATTATCTTATTTTTTATGAAGTTTTGACTTGT
>NZ_AJZM02000006.1 GCF_000272405.2 Vibrio tasmaniensis 1F-187 | reverse complement strand
ACTGAATTACGCAACAAAGCCGAAATTCGACTATCAAGGGAACAGGTGCTTTAGGGTAAGTAAAACTCGTTAAGGGCACTGAATCGATGTGTTCATCTGGAAAACAGTAAATTGGGGAATTGACACACTCTCTTGCAAAAAAATATTCACTCATTTTCCAACCTCAAGTTTTCTAGGTTTCATCGTCTTACCTTTTACATTCTTTATATTGTGTTTTTCTTCCGGTAGCTTGGAAGTTCTACTTGGGCATGCGCTTCTTGATTTACTCTTGCTTTCTATATTACTTTCGCCTACACAACCTATGTCACTTGCCGGAGAGTAATCATGACCAAAAGTCGAAATTGTATATAAAAAGCTATCTAAACACACTAAAATATTTTCAGAGGCCCCATCTAAATCAGACTGAAAATATCTTGTATTTCCTGTCTTACAATAATACTTCCTTTGGGCATTTTCTTTTACACCTTTAATATCTCGATTAACCGATTTTATATACTTTATATCTTCCAGCCGTAACTTAGTTACTACAGGATCAGGAACCTTTGTTACCGGAATTGATGTTACTTCACCACTTTCAGGATCTGAACTTGTTTCCCAAACTGTTCTTGCTCGGTCTTGAAGTCCAAGCCTCCACCATGGCCAGACTTATGGACGTGTGTATTGACTTGACAAGCAATATCCGTTTTGGAAGGGAACATTACCCCATTTTTCCAGGTGTTTATATCATACTCATATGCTTCTCTGTATTTTTTCCAGTCTGGAGTATCTAAGTTTTTAGTTGTTATGATGTGGTGAGCCTGAAGTCCGAACTGTCCGTCATCCCCTTTCAAACGTCCATCCGCCCATAAATGTTCATTGAAGCCCGACTTATAGTGCTTAGATTTGATGGATTTTGCTAAAGCAGGCCCTGAGCCTTTTACAAGACTGTGTTTTTTTACAGTTGAGTTTTTAGCCATGATGGTATTGACCTCTAATAAGCATCACATTTTTCAGGTTTCTTCTTACAAACAGGACAAATAAATTCATCTTTATCTTTCTCTTGATTCGCCTTACTAGTATTTTTACCAGATTGCGCAGTATTACCAGACCCATGCTTTACCTTTGCAGGGTATGCTCTCTCACTTTTACCCAGAATTCGAGCGAATAACTGGTCAAACTCACCCATCGCTTCTCTTAGTTTATCCGGCACCATTTTATCGATGATTTTCACTTCATCGGCCAACTTTAAGAAGTATTCTGCTAGTTCGTCTGCGCCCATGCGATTAGCGTAAGAAGCGAGCTCACTCGCGACTTCGATACAGGGTTTTAAAACATCCGACACAATGTTG
>NZ_AJZM02000005.1 GCF_000272405.2 Vibrio tasmaniensis 1F-187 | reverse complement strand
CCAGTCTTACTGGAGCAGATCAACTTAACTCAAGTTCGTATCAATACTCTAGAAACGGAATGGCTTCCGGGCATCGGTGGCTTACAAGTGATGCCACTGCATGAATTCGAGCACGAGCATGTCGCTTTAGTGAAGTGGCCTGTTGGCGAACGTTTTCAGCCGCACCGTCACTTTGGTGGTGAAGAGATCTTTGTGTTGTCAGGCACTTTTAAAGATGAACATGGCGAGTATCCAAAACACACATGGATGCGTAGCCCTCATATGAGCGAGCATTTCCCTTATGTGGAAGAAGAGACGGTTATCCTAGTGAAAACGGGTCACCTGCCATTGGATTAAAGGAATGCTCAATATAAAGATGAGAAAGCCGCATTGTTTTGAACAAGCGGCTTTTTTAGTTTTTATATATGAGCTGACTAGTAAGCGACACCAATACGTTGGCGTGGGAACTTGCCAGCTTCTAGTTCATCAATCATCGCGATAGCGTAGTCGCTGACGGATATTTTGCTGTTGCCATCTTCGTCAGTGAGCAGTTGATCACCACCTGTGCGGTAGGCTGATAGCTTATCGCCCGGGAAGATTTCCGCAGCAGGGCTAACGAATGTCCAGTTAACCTTTTCATTAGATTGTTTGAACATTTCAAGGGCTTCTCCTTGTGCTAGCGCTTCGTTTTTGTAGTCCGCAGGGAAGTCAGGAACGGTAACTAACGGTACGTTTGGCGCCACTTCTAATGAGCCTGCACCTCCTACCCAAAGTAGACGTTCGATGCCAATGCTTGGCAATGTATCAAGTAACTTAGCTGCTGTGTTTTTTACGATGTCGTGATTGCCTAGAGCGCGTCCACCAATCGAAGCAATTACCGCATCAACGCCTGAGAAAGCGGTCGCTAGACTTGCCGCTTCATCTTGTAAATCAAATGAACGAACTTCAACATCGCTGATTTTTACGCGGCTTGCATCTCTTACAACAGCAACAACTTCGTGTCCGCGAGATTGAGCTTCTTGAGCGATGTGACTACCAATCCAACCTGATGCGCCTAATACTGCAATTTTCATAATGTCTCTCCAATTATCTAATTTATTGAGTCTGTTTCTCGACAGCCATTGCAGTCTAATAGCTCACTAGGTTGCGATAAATATCGTAAAATGATGTAGATTGTATCTATACAGTTATCTAATAGGCTTGGTTAAGTCGGTAAGGGAGAGTGTGATGGACAGGTTGACGGCGATGCGTAGCTTTGTTGAAGTTGCAAATTGCGCCAGTTTTACTCAAGCAGCAGAGCATTTGGACATGAGCCGTTTACAGGTTTCAAGGCATGTTCAAGAGATCGAAGGGTGGTTAAAGCAGAGGCTATTACACAGAACGACTCGTAAGGTAAGTTTGACGACAGCAGGGGAGATTGCGTTACAACGTTGCGAAAAAATACTCCATGAAACGGCGGAGCTAGAAGTCACTGCACTTAATCAAACCGATGCTCTTTCCGGAACCATTCGAATAGCAGCCCCAATTGGCTTGACTCAGCACATGTTGTTGGATGTGGTTGAACAGTTCACAGAGCTTCATCCCAGTATCACAGTAGAGCTTTTTGCTTCTGACCATTTTGCTCAGCTGGTGGACGACAGAATCGATATTGCGCTGCGCTATACCGATCAACCTGACGATAGCTTGATTGCTCGAAAGCTAATGGAAATTGATTCGGTTGTGTGTGCCTCACAAGACTACCTAGACAAACACGGAGAACCTGAAACGGTCGAAGCACTTCGACAGCATAATTGCTTTCGCCATTTGAGTGTTTCTAAGTGGGATTTCGTTAAGGATAACCAGCATTATTCGGTTGAGGTTTCTGGCACAATAAAGGCCAATGATGTTGGAGTATTAACTCGCGCCGCACAGCATGGAAAAGGGATTGTTCGCTTACCTTGTGATTTAGCCAATCCGTTGATTGCAAGAGGGAAGTTGAAACGAATTTTGGATGATTTTGTTTCACCGAGTAGTGTGCTTTGGGCGGTGTATTTATCTCGCAGTTACCAGCTTCCTATAGTTCGTCAGTTTATTGATTTTGCAGCAGAAACT
Organism: Vibrio tasmaniensis 1F-187; assembly: GCF_000272405.2. GTDB lineage: Bacteria > Pseudomonadota > Gammaproteobacteria > Enterobacterales > Vibrionaceae > Vibrio > Vibrio tasmaniensis_A. The sequence continues at coordinate 23,047 of NZ_AJZM02000005.1, read as the reverse complement.
TGGGCTAGCGATATCAAGTCTGGGGATGTTTGAGGTTATATATCTTAAGTACACAAGTACACAAGTACACAAGGCATAAACACATAAATACAAAAATCCGATATCAAAGGTGATATCGGATTTGAACTCAATCATTCAGAGTTCCACACGCTCTCCTCTCACGAAGTCTTTACACGTATCTGTGTACCGATAATCGGGTGTTTATCGCCTTATCGTTGATGTCAGGTAAAGGCTGATACAAGTTTCTAGTAATGTCGGATAATACTTGGTCGTAAACTTGCGATACGACGCTAGAAATATCACTGGTTAATTCGTATAAGCTATCTGTCGGTTGGGTTAATTCGTTGCTCGATGCGATTTCTGCGAGTGCATGCATCGCTCGAGTGCAAACTGGTGATCCACTGCTAATAGGGCAGATAATTGATAATTGGTTGAGTTTACGGTGAGTCTGAGATGCATAGAATTTGAATCTCGCATACTCCTCAGGTATTTCCGTATTCGACTTTTCTATCCCAGGGATGGCCATTCTCAACTTGGTAAGGATCTCCATACAATCTAAGATCTGTTGCCAGTTCATGTGGTACTCACGGCTCATGTCTTCTCGTTCTGATTGAATCAGCCAGATGATCATCACTTCATCCATCAAGAACATGCTGTGACGAATCGTTTTTCCATGAATCGATTGATTACGTACTAAGCTACGGTTTTGCCAGTCATTGTGCATAGCGATGAGTTTGAGGTGATAAATGCGATACATCGGACGGCTGTCAAACGACACATGAGATTGAAGCAGTTCAGATACCTCAAGTATGTTGTCGTAAATCTGATTCACTTTTCGAATTGAGTCGCTCGTCAATTGATACGCCAGAGCATAATGCGTTGCCGCGCGATGTTTGCGTGATAGCAACAATAACTGTCTGAGTAGAACTAAGGTTTCAAACCGGTGTGATAGCGCTGTTTGTCTCTTCTTTGAGAAATGAAACAGCGCTGCAAGTACTAATAGGGATAAACCCACTGAAATAACGACCAACATATTCAACTCCTAATATCTGAATACCTACTTAGTGGTAGTTCACGATTTGTGCCAAAATTGATAAACATTATATTTCAACGACTTATATTTTAAGCCCGCTTGTGGATGACCAATACTGGTGCATCACCTCACCATTCGAGTGAGTGCGATAGAAGAGGTTAGAGGTTTTTATAGTTTCTAGACTTTGCTATGGCTGAAGCATAAATAGCTACAATCTGGCTAACCTCTTATGCAAGGTTAGTCAGATTGGGTTACACAGAGATGTACATTCAGTGAGTAGATAGTGAAGGTATGACTAAAGATTTACGGCGAATGTACCACTGAGAAGACAGATAACCGCGAAGCTCGTTTAGGTCGATAGCCCAATAGCTCAATAAGTCTATCGATCCAGAAATCAATAGCTAGATAAATCAATAGCGCGATAAGTCGATCACTTTATTGCATAGCTTACTCAAAGCCAGTTGATCATGGCTGATCAAAATTAGGCCGCAGTTAGCTTCTTTCGATACTTCAACAATCAGCTTTAGCGTTTGGGCTGCTGTGATGGGGTCTAATCGTGATGAGGGTTCATCTGCAATTAACAGTTTTGGGCTCATCAGTAGCGCTCGTAAAATCGCAAACCTCTGCAATTCTCCTCCGGATACTTGGCTTGATGGACGTTCAAGCAAAGCAGAGTTAAGGCTCAATCTATCTAGAAGTACGGGTATCTTGGAGCGATTTAGCTTGTGAAGCGCACACAAGTCATCAAGCAACGTTTTTAGTGTTGTGTGAGGGGAGTGCGCACTGGGTGGATCTTGGTAAAGCTTGAGGCGTTGTCCTTTTTCGATTTTTTGAAGCCAGTCGATATTGCCGGAAAAGTCGTGATGCAACCTTAGTAAAGTATCGGCGAGAGAAGATTTCCCGCATCCGCTGTCACCATAAACTCCCAGTATTTCACCTTGTGATAATGAGAACGTGAGATCTGAAAAGAGTGTTCTTTGATCGCGGTAAATCGCTAAACTTTCAACTTCAAGCAATGGCTTCTGCCCGCTTTGTATACCAACCTCTGAGGGAGTAGCGTGACTATTTGATTCATTTGAAGGTTGCGAGGAAGTTGGCTGATCAAGATACCAATACTCAGGTTGCGCTTGTATTAGCGCTTTTGTGTAGGCCGCTTGCGGCTGATCTAAAATGGCTTTAGCGTCTCCCCTTTCAACAATTGCCCCTTCTTTCATTACAATGATGTCACCACCTAACATTTTAGCCAGTTTAATGTCGTGAGTGATGGTGAGCAGGCCACCGGGTTTGCCATTTTCAAGTTGTTGGCAGTGAGAAAGGAGAAGTTGCCCAACGTGATCACGTCGGCTTTCGTCTAAGCCTTTTGTGGGTTCATCGGCAATTAACAGTTTGCCTCCAGCTTGTGTCGCACATAAGTACGCAGCACGTTGCGCCATTCCGCCCGAGAGTTCAAATGGGTGTTTATCTCCATCTTTGCCCAGATCCATTTGTTGAAGTGCATGATGGGTGAGTGTGTCACTCTGGGAGCGATCTTCGTTTAAAACCAGCTTATGAACTTCGCTTATCTGCGATCCTATAGTCCGAAGCGGGTTGAGTGCTAACCAAGGTTCTTGAGGTAATAATGCGATTTCTTTTCCCCAAAATCGTTCTCGGTTTAAAGGGTTAAGCTCATCAAACAAAGTAATGTCGCCCTCTGGTTTTAAGGCATCAGGTAATGTGCCGGCGATAGCTGCCGCGATTAGGCTTTTCCCCGCGCCTGTTTCTCCCAAAATGGTGAGCGGACGCTGCGGATATAAATCTAAACTTAAGCTCTGGACTAAGGTTTGAGTATCAGTTTGAATCGACAGGTTTTCAATTTTTAACATTGCGTTCATGCTGCTACTCCGTTATCCGCTTGTTTGCCTAGTTGGGGTTTTTCTTGTTTAGCTCCCGGTTCATTATGCGTATGGTTTTTTGAGGATTGCGTGTGACGTTTTCCTTGAGCTAATAAATGAAAGCTTAATACCAGAAGAAAAACGGTCAGTACCGGTTGAATCAAAACCCAAGGGGCTTGGTGGTAGTAACGGAATAGTTCAACCATCATTAAGCCGAGTTCAGCTTCTGGCGGCTTGAGCCCAACATGCAGAAAGCCTAAAGACGCGAGTGCCAGTATTGAATTACCCGTACCAAAACAGAACAGGGTGAATAAATCATTTCGGCAATCTGGCCATAAGTGACGCTTGAATATATACCAGTGGTTGAACCCATAAAGCCGAGAGGCTTCTACTGCAGGTGACTGAATGAGTGACAACGTTCGGTTGCGTGACACGCGGAAAAAATCCACCCACAGCATGAGCGATATGGCGATATATAGAATGAGGAATGATCCAGGAACCATTGCCGCAAAAAGTAAAACAAGAATTAAGCCGGGCATGGCGAGTATCATGTTCACGTTGAATGAAAAGATTTTATCCCACCATCCTTGTTTCCAACCAGCGATTACTCCCATTGACGTCCCTAACAACGCAGCGGTAGTAATACTTATTAATGCCATGGAAAGTGAGGTGCTGATGGCGTGGCTTAATCTTGCCAAATTACTGCGTCCAAAATGGTCTCTGCCTAAAGGTTCTTCGACAGAAGGCGTTGTGAATGCAAGGTCTAAATTTTGCTTGGCAATATCACCTTGATAGACAGTCCGTTCTAGCATGACTAGGCATAATAAGGCGGCTAAGATAATCAGACCTAACCATTGCGGCTTTGTTAAATTCATACGATCTTAACCTTCTTTTTTTCGGGTTCTGCTTGTTGTTTATTAGGTGCAAATTTTGAAAATAAAGCAGAGGGTTTATTCGCGCGTTGCCTTGGATCCAATTGGTAGTTAACAAGATCGACTAAGGTATTGATGACCACAAATAGAAGCCCCATCAGCAGAGCAGAACCTTGAATCATTGGTATATCTCTACGGAAAATCGCATGCGCTAACGCGTGACCAATACCCGGCCAAGAGAATAATGACTCGATCATAATGATCCCTTCAATTAACCCGGTTGCTTGAACACCAACAAAAGTAATAACAGGTAAAGCGATGTGTTTATGAGCGTGATGCTGAAAAGCTTGCGCCTCACTGAGTCCTTTTAAACGAGCGAATAAAAAGTGCGGTGCTGTGATGGCATCATGAGTGGCATTTCTTATAAGGCGACTAGACATTGCAGCCAGCGATAGTGCTAAGGCGAGGGCGGGCAGAACGATAAACTCGACTCGACCAAAGCCTGCCACAGGAAGCCAATTCAGCTGTAACGCAAAGATAATCACCAAGGCCAAACCAATAAGAAAGACTGGCTGAGCTCTTAGGATGATAGAACCTAATAGTGAGAAGTTGTCTGCAAAAGAGTCGGTCCGTTTTCCACAATAAATACCGATTGGGATGGCAATGAAAAGAGAAATGACAGTCGCGACGACGGCCAATAAAAGCGAGTGACCGAGCTGGTGGCTGATTTCATTAATCACAGGTGCACCGCTGATCAATGATGTTCCCAAATCAAAATGAAGAAGATCCCATAGCCATTCGAGGTATAGCTGCAAGCCCGAACGATCAAGCCCTAGCTCTTGGTAAACCGCTTGTGCCGCATCTGCATCCACATAATCGTACCCATAACGACCCGCTGCAATTCGAAAAGCAAAGTCGCCGGGTAACAAGCGCATTAAAATGAAAGTGAGTGTTCCGATACTCCAAGCCACAAAGCCGGCTTGGAGTACTCTTCGGATTAAGATATTAATCATTAATCGTCATCTCTGAGATACGATAGTTGATTTCAAATGGGTCAAATGAGAAGTGGTTAACACGTTCATTCACCGCGACTAATTGAGTGTAGAAAGTCACAGGAATCAGCGGCATTTCTTCCGCTAATATGGATGAAGCTTCTTGAGTCATTAGATTATATTGTTCTTGGTTTGGTTCAACCGATAGACGTTGAAGTAAGCTGCTGAACTCATCAGAAGACCAGTTCATTGGTCCCCAGTCACTGCCTTTATGGCTAGCAAAGTCGCGCATTAGTAAGGCTAGGGGATCCGCCGTAGTGCCAAAATTACGCGCCACGAGCGCCATTTCTAAGGTGCCGTCTTTGTGCTTTGATGGAATTGCACTTGAGTTATCGATAGAAACATTCACTTGAATGCCGACTTCTTTAAGCTGAGCTTGAATCGCGGTAGCTACGATAGGCAGTTCTGGTCTATCTGAGTAGGTAGTTAAAGTAATATCGAATGGTTTGCCTTCTCGCGAAAGGAGACCTTCCTCATTTTCCTGCCAACCTTGCCCTGCGAGTAATGTTTTCGCTTGGTCGATATTGCGCTGAGTTTGCTCAAGGTTATTGATGTGCCATGCGCCAAGAGAAGGGGCAAACAGTTGATAGGCTTCAGAGCCTGGAACGCGGACGATTTGTTTTGAAATACCCGTTCGGTCCAAAGCTAAACTGATAGCTTGACGCACATCTGAATGATTCAAAAGTGGGTGTTCATTATTCAACTTAATTAGGATCGTTCTTGGGATTGACTCCATCACTAATTCAACATTTTTTGCAGACTCAAGTAGGTCGATACTGGCTGGATCGAGTGTGTAAACCAGATCGGCTTGACCGGTTTGTGCTAACAAAGCACGGCTTTCAGAGCGATGACCTGCAAGGTAGTGAACATGTTCAATCGAGGCTTTTGTGCCCCAGTAGTCCGCATTTTTGACAACATGCGCTTTATGAGGAGCTTGTAATTCTTGGATTTTATAAGGACCTGTACCACTCAGCTGTGCCACGCTCCCTTGTTGATCAAACGAACTTGGTGCTGCAATCGCTGCTGTGTAATGCGCTAACACGGCCAGCAATGGTCGATAAGGTTGAGATAGCTCGATGACTAGAAGGTTGTCTGAAGCTGATATTTCTTTGATGGGTACTCGCTTTAATACGCCTGGTTTATTTAAAGCGTGAGAAAGAGAAGTTTGAACAGCTTGCGCGGTAAGCGGTGAACCATCGTGGAAAACAACGTCTGGGCGCAATGTGAATTCCCAGCGTAGATTGTTTGCGCTAGTTGTCCATTCTTTCGCTAATAAAGGTGTGATGTTGCCTGACTTATCGATAGCAGTAAGCGCTTCAACGACTTGTAACCGTGTAAATAAATAGCCGTTTTTAGATAAATCTTGGTCGGTAAATTCGAAGGGGCCAGAAATGTTTAGCTGTGTTGGTTGTGTTTCGTTTGATGGTAAAAATATCCATATGAGTAGTGCACTGATGGAAAGTAGCGCCAGTGCGGCAAGCTTTTTCATGCTTTTGTCCTAGTTATGAGTAATTATTTGCTATGTTATAACATAACAGTTGCGTATTGTTAATGATAATAGTTGCTAATTGGCTCGGTTTTTTATCGGACGTGAGTATGAAAAAAGCCCCACTGAAATCAGTGAGGCTCTAATTTTTGTATGCGGTTCTGATTCTAACAGGGTTTATTGGACGGTATCAGTCAGCTGTAAAAGCTGTTTGAGTGACAGTCACTATGCCCTGTTTAAAATAAGCTTGGCTCCATTGGTGAGCCTAGATCTGTTTAGGTCAATGCGCTTGAGTTAATATCGGGATACTAAGCACTAAGCACTAAGCACTAAGCATTAAATATTAAACATTAAGCCAGTTTTAGGTCGAACTCAGTGCGGTACATCACCATATCTTCAATGGTCAGTACAGGCATGTTGTGCATTTTACCGAAAGCAACGATCTCTGGCGCTTTTGCCATCGTGCCGTCTGGGTTGGTAACTTCACACAGTACACCTGCCGATTGAAGACCTGCCATTTGCATTAGATCCACAGTACCTTCTGTGTGACCGCGGCGAGCTAGTACACCACCTTTACGCGCACGCAGTGGGAATACGTGGCCAGGGCGAGCTAGGTCACTAGGCTTAGCCGTTGGGTTTGCTGCTGTCTTGATCGTTGTTACACGGTCAGCGGCAGAAACACCTGTTGTTACGCCGACTTTTGCTTCGATAGTGACGGTAAACGCAGTTTGGTTTGCGCTGTTGTTATCAACAACCATAGGTGGAAGTTCAAGTTGGTTCGCTTGCTCGTCTGTTAAGCATAAGCACACAATACCGCTGCATTCTCGGATCATAAGCGCCATTTGCGCATTAGTTAGGTGTTCTACTGAGTAGATGATGTCGCCTTCGTTCTCGCGATCTTCATCGTCAAGTAAAAGTACGCCACGACCTTCGCGTAGAGCTTGCAGTGCGTTTTCAACGCGAGTGATTGGTTCGCCAAATTCGGCAAGTAGTGAAGACTGATTCATGGTTAAACTCCTAAAATATCACCAGAATCAGGGCTGTATGAGGGATCTCAACCGAGCACAACAAAGCAGACTCATTACAAGTCGACTTGTACCAATCGTAGTAAACAACTGGTCATTCTAGCTGGTTAAAACCCTTGATAACGGCGTTAAAATTTTTGACTAGAATAACTACTTATCGAAAAATTTTGCCTTGTTCTCAAGCGTTTTTCCTGCGCTATCTCTGATCATTTATTTACTGTGATTGGTATTAGCTCATTATGGTTTTATCCAAAACGAAATGCACCCGTCTAAGTTGGAGGCATGAACCTAATAAATAGGTACACCTTTCCAACTTAAACGAGTGTGTTTTCATTCTCTCTCATCCGGACTATGACCGTCGGCTCTGGCATCTCACCAGATCTGCTGACCTCGACGGATCGAGCGCTCGCGGGCTTATCTTTAGATTTTGCTAAAAACATACCGCCGGTGGGGAATTTCGCCCCGCCCTGAGAATAAAAATTAATAATCTGTTTTGCTTTGAAAGCAGACCAGATGGTAATCCTTTCAATAGTGGATTTAAAGGACTGACAGCAAAGTTTTTCAGATTCCAGCCTTATAATCGGGTAAGTGTTCACTTTATCAGCAGAACGTGTCCGGCAGTCTTTAGTGGGATAATGCCTTTGTCTCAGCTGGTTTGAGTGGTCTTTGTTGCTCTATGAACATCAGTGTATGTCGAACATTATTGGTGCTGGCCTGGCCGTTCACTGAATCAATACTCAAGAGGTTCATCAATCGAACATTGTTAGACCATGACGGCTTAATGACCGTTTTGACATAAAATTGATATTGGCAGTGCTAAGCTGCGCTAGCATCCATCCACTTTATCCAAAAGATCTTAGTCATGACATCTCCGTTCTCTAACAAATCCAAAGGCTTATTACTGCTCGTTTTAAGTTTGTCTTCTCTCGTACCGTTTTTGATCTTTGGATCTAATTTTGACCTTGGGGCTGCGGTTTCGCCTTTCCAAGGCGCCTTCATAACGTTTGTGACTTACTCGGCGGGTAATCAAGGATTCTTGGTAACGCTAGCTGTTTTGTCTTTGGTATTGCTCACGATGAAATTTTCCAAAGCTAAGCTCGTCAGCCTTTGTCTGCAGCTCGGCTTGTTGTTGGTTCTCAGCTTTGCAGCAAAAACTTTCTTAAAGCACTCTACAGAAAGCCCGCGTCCTTATTCTGAGTATTTGGTGACGCAAGAAGTCGTTGACATGCCAGAGCTGTTTTACGAACTGCCATTGGTAGAAAAGAACGCAGCGATTGCATCTGTGAAAGATAAGGTGAGTGAGTGGCGAACGCGTCACTGGTTGGGTGAGACTGACTATTCTTTCCCATCTGGGCACATGATTTTCGTTGGCGTGTGTCTGGCGTTCTTTGGCGGCTTGTTCCTAGAAGCGAAACGTTTTTACTTAGTTGGCGGTTTGCTAGTTTGGGCTGGTGGCGTTGCTTATAGTCGTGTTTGGCTTGGTATGCACCGCCCTGAAGACTTAGCTGCGTCTATCGCCTTTGCCGGTTTGATCTACCTATTGGTGCCACTGATTCCGACGCAAAGAATAGAACCTTTGTTACCGATGTTTCTAAGAGGTAGCAAATGAGTAATAAACTTGCCTAGAAGAGCAATAGTGGGGCTTTTGAGAGAGAGGAATAAAAAACCGCCTTCGGAGAAGGCGGCTATTTTAAACGATGACTGCTATTGAAAAACTATAGACGATATTTGAAATCATAACCGCTACACACTACAAGTTTCATTTTAAATAACTGTTTTAGTATGAATTAACGCAGTTTAAACATACCAACCATTGATGCCAGTCGTTCGTTTACTTGGGAGATATTGTTGGTTTGCACCAAAGCTTGATCTCCATTTTTGTTGAGTTCATTTACAATGTCACTCAGAGCCACCATGTTACGACTAATTTCCTGAGTGACGCTGCTTTGCTCTTCTGCGGCCGTTGCAATTTGAATGCTTAGGTCATTGATACCCGTTACTTGTGACGTTAGCTCATTTAAGCTGCTGCCCACTTTCTCGGTGTTATTAAATGTTTCGTCACAAGTCCCTTTCGTCTTATTCATAGACTCTTCAACATTCTTGTTCACTGAAAGCAAACGAGTCAGCGCTTGTTCAATCTGTTGTGTACTCGCTTGTGTTCGACTCGCTAAGGCTCTCACTTCATCAGCTACTACTGCAAACCCACGACCTTGCTCGCCCGCTCGTGCGGCTTCAATCGCTGCATTTAACGCAAGGAGATTGGTCTGTTCAGCGATTTCACCAATCACTGTCAAAATATCACTGATCCCTTTAGTTTCTTGGCTCATGCTTTCTAGGTTCGATGATGTGTTCTCTATCTCAGAAACTAGTGCATTAACCTTCATTTGTGCATCACCGACAGCATTGAGTGATTGCTCCCCGATATCGGACGCGACTTTAGTTGATTGCGCCGTTTCACCTGCATTTTGGGCAACGGCGTCAGCTGTTGAACTCATTTCTTCAATGGCAGTGACAATTTGTTCAGTTTCTTGCACGTGCTGATTCAAAATGTGGTTATTTTCATCTGATTTATGTTCAAGTTGCTGCACATTTTCTTTCAGTTCAGACGATGCTGCGTCAATCTTTAGCATCAAGTCTTGTATATGCTCGATGAATTGGTTTACACCAGATGCGATTTGCCCTAAATCATCGTGTTTCTTTACTTCGAGTCTCTGAGTTAAATCACCATCACCATTTGATAGCCCTGTAATGGTTTCTTTCAACGCTAGGATGGGTTTGTAAAGAATATTGAGAATGAATAACGTGGCAACTACGCTGATCAATAGGTAGACAATCGTGATCATAATTGCTTGCTGCTGAGCGACTTCTAGCGCTGCGAATACGACGCTTTTGTCTAATCCAACAAGTAGGTACCACTCTTTATCACCATAGCTAACCGCATGGCTGAACATCACTTTCTCAACGCCGTTGATACTATAATTAACGATTGTGCTTTCTGAATTTTGTGCTTTTTTTGCAACGTCTTTCAAAGAAGCGTAATCCGTTAATTTAGTGCCCACCTTAACCACATTGGATGTGCTAGCCAGCACCGTCATGTCATTGGTCATCATCATCGAAATAGCACCGTTGAGGTCGATTTCAGAGACAGTGTCACTTAGAACATCGAGTGGAATGTCTGCCAATACCACACCGTTACCAACATCTTTACCAATGCTCACCATTAAGGTACCTGTTGTGGAGTCTGTATATGGGTCTGTATATACAAGGCTTCCTGAACGCTTACCTTCTTTGTACCAAGCTTTACTGCGAGGGTCGTAGCTTGATGGGCTTTTGTGATTATCCCAGCCCGGGTAATCGAATGAGGCATAAGCATCGCCATTGTCAAAACCTATCATTAAGTTCGCGACATCAGCACCTAATGAGCCCACGCGCATTCGCTCGGCGTGTCTATCTTGATAATTATGTTGACGATAATCAGCAGCTACTTTTGCTACTGCTTGTGTTTTAGCATCCAGGTAAGTCTCAACCTTGTTCCCTTCAATGCGAATACGGTCTTGTGTGCTCTGGTAAATATTCTCAGTCAGTGCTTCCTTATTGCTCTGATATGAAAAATAGTTGGCTGAGCCTACACTTATTGCAATTATTGCTGATACGGCGACTAAAAGAACTTGCTTAAACCCAAGTTGTTTCATTTGAAAGTCCTTAATACTGAATGTGTTCATTTTCCTGCTTAATGAATATGCAGTATATAGACGTATTATGAATAGGACTACGCTACCAATTGAACATTCAGCCTGATTTGAACAGTCTCAGCTCTGTATACAAAAAGCTTATGAAAAAATGGTTTATGCAGTAATGGTTTATTGATGGTGAATGAGAGGGAATCGTGACCGCCAGATAGAGATGTTTACGACAGTGTGGTACTGACTTTAAAGCTTAAATAAGGCGCCGCATTAGAGTATTTGAGCATAATGGATAACGTCACTAGTCAGTCATATGAGCTTGCTTATCGAGATGAGTGAGCTGTCATTAAAATAGTTACAAAACGTAAGCAACCTTCAGCACTTACGTTATCTCTATACTAACCAGCTAAGCCTTGCCAAATGGCAGTAAAGCCACTGATAGAACATAACAGTAAAGAACCAATACGTATCTTCTCTTTAGGAATGCTTTGCGTGGTCATTAACGCCACTTTGTAACCCAACCAAGCAGCAGGCAGCAAAGGTATGGTGATGATCAAATGGTGCATAGTGAAGAAGCCAATTGGGATCTGAACAATCAACGAAATGATTGAACTAAAGACAAAAAAGGCAGACAAGTTGCCACGCAGCTGATTGGCATCTTGGTGTTGGAGTAGCAGTGCCATCGGCGGGCCACCAATACCTGAACTGGTGCCAAAGAATCCTGAGAAGAATCCCGCGATGCCCATTTTGGCAGGCGTCGGCTCTAACCTAAACGGAAGCAAGCTGACAATCACTGCAAATACCACTAATAAACCTAACCAAAGTGACAACACGCTCGTTGAAACCATCACCAACAAGGCACCGCCTGCTAGTGAGCCTGGAATGCGTCCTAGTAATGCGATTTTTAATCCGCCAATAGAAATGTTTGCACGGTGTTTAAAGGCGTTGAATAAAGAGATGAACAGGCCAACTAAACAGATAGGCGCAGGTACATAGTCTGGTGAAACCAAAAACAGCAGTGGGGCAGCCACAATGGCCAAACCAAAGCCGATTGCGGTTTGCACAAATGAGCCTGCAAAAATGAGTGCCATTGCGATAAGGGCGGTCTGATCTAGGTATTCCATAAGCCTGCGGATTAGTTTTAAAGGAGCAAGTGAATACTATAAATTAAAACGAAAAGAATAGTCTTATTATTCAGTGAGGTTTATGCAAGTTTCGCTAGTTATAATTTCGATTACAACGGCCAATAAAAAAGAGAGCGAATATCTCAGGATGTGCTCCTTTCAATATCCACTCTCTTATTGGATTGCTTATCGATTTTTGTTGTTGGGGGAGTCAGCGTTAAACGCTAAGCCATTGCCAATTTCAGTCGCTCAATCGGCTTGTCATTGATAGGTAAATGGATAAGCGCTGCTGCAAATGCCAGTACCACCGTTGACCACCAGATCGACTCATAAGATCCGTAGTAATCGTAAATACGACCACCGACCCAAGCACCTAAGAAACTACCTACCTGGTGAGTAAAGAACACCAAGCCGTACAGCGTCGACAGGTAACGGGCACCAAAGATCTGACGAACTAAACCAGACGTTAGCGGAACCGTACCCAACCAACAGAAACCAATCGCCGCACCGAAGATTGCCGCGGTTGATTCAGTCACTGGCAGAGTCACAAACGCACCGATAACCACAGTACGTACTAAGTACAGTGCAGACATCACATGACGCTTGCTGAACTTATCGCCCATCACACCCCAGAAGTAAGATCCGAAGATGTTGAAGATACCCACATAAGCCAGTGCCATTGCTGCACTACTCGCAGGTAAGTTTTTGTCTGCTAAGTAACTTGGTAAGTGCGTCGCAATGAACATCACGTGGAAACCACACACGAAGAAGCCCGCGTGAATCAACCAATAACTTTTGTTCGAAAACGCTTCAGACAGTGCTTCTTTCAGTGTCTGGGTGTCTTCTACTTGTTTATTGGTTGCTAACTTCGGTGCTCGCATAAACAGTGCAAATGAGATCATCAAACAACAAAGCACGCCAAATACTTGCATCGCATTTTGCCAATCAAACTCGTTCAACATGTATTGCGCACCCGGAATTACCGCGAACATACCAAATGAACCTGCAGCTGTGGTTAGACCGAATGCTTTAGCCGCGTGCTTTGCAGGTACTACTTTTGCTACCGCGCCTAGCACGATCACATAGCTTGTTGCACTTAACCCAAGGCCAACCAATGCGCCTAGTGAAACGTAAAGCATGCTTGATTCGGTAGACATTGACGTAAGAAATAAACCCAAACCGTAAGCACATGCACCTGCAATAATGATGCGTCTTGCTCCCCATTTGTCAGCGGCCATGCCTACAAAAGGCTGGAACACACCAAACAGCAGGTTTTGTAGAGCAATGGCGAAGCTGAAAAATTCACGGCCGGTGCCGAAATGCTCTGAAATTGGCATCATGAAAATGCCGAATGATTGTCTGATCCCTAGACTGATAATAAGTGTGCCGATCCCAAGCCATACCAGTAAAGGAAAACGGAAAATGCTCATTCTAATACTCTTAAATTAATGGTGGTGATGTGAGTGGTCTTGCGCTGACATGTGTTGGTCAGTCATCTTATTGTGGTGTTCGTGCCCGGAATGCTCATGCGCTGACTGCTGGTGGCATCCACTGCTCACGGCATGCTGAGCCAAGAGATCAATCAATGGCTGACTGTGATGCACAATAACCAAACTAATGACGAGTAGGGTATGTATCAAATGACCTTTTGTGATTTAGTCTATGCGTTTTATGCATAGATTTATGCATAGATTTAAGCATCGCTGGAATTGGAATGAAACGTAGTTAATAAATAGGAAAACACGAAGCTCGCTGATTATGTGGTAGAAGCGGAGAATTTAGGATGGATATTAAATTTTTTAGATATAACTGCTTGCTTTATTGAAGTATTTTAAAGCCTGTAAAAACTAGTATACAAATTAATCACTCAGTAACACTGCGCAATTACTCGACTTATCTGTTAAACATCGTAAATTTGTACTTCAATCGTTTCAACGGGACTGAAACGCGATGTTAAAAGATTCAGGGAGAGTCATTCACATGGATAAAGATCATAACCTTCGCGAAAACTTACTGGCGCTGATCTTAGGTAGCGCGCTAGTGTCACTCGGCGTTATCTTTTTCAATCAAGTCGGTTTGCTCACCGGAGGCACGGCTGGTCTAGCGATCTTCATTACCAAAGTGACAGATTTGAGCTTTGGCCAAGTGTTCTTCGCACTTAACTTACCTTTCTATATTTTGTCGGTTGCTCGTATGGGCTGGCGCTTCACCATCAATACGTTTATCGCGGTTTCGATTGTTTCGTTCGCCGTGGATCACTTGTATCACGTGATTCAAATTGCCGAAATTCATGCATTGTATGCAGCTTTACTTGGTGGTGGCTTGATTGGTACCGGCATGTTGGTGATCTTCCGTCATAAAATGAGCTTAGGTGGCTTCAACATTCTGGCGCTGTTCTTACAAGAACGTTTTGGGATTCGTGCGGGTAAGGTTCAGATGGCACTAGATTGTACGATTGTTGTGCTTTCACTGTTTATCGTTGATGTGTCGCTGGTTCTTCTGTCTGTACTGGGTGCGATAGTAACCAACTTGATTTTGGCGATGAATCATAAACCGGGACGCTATCAACCGGTCGTAAAAGCGGAAGCGGCGTAGTTCGGTACGATCAAGCACTAGGTTCGCTTAAGCACTCGATTCGCATAAACAAAGCGTGATTTTCAGATTATGAAAACAACAAAGCCAGCATCAATTGCTGGCTTTGTTCTATTCAAATAATGGGTTTGAGCTAGTTACTATAAGTACTTCTATTGGCACTTACCGCAATCAGCGTCCGACTTGAGCTCACAATCAATCACATTGCCTTGTTGATCAAGTGACAAGTTACAGCACTCTTCAAACAAGTTCTTAAGATCCCCGCGACTTTTCTGAACACGAGACTTAACGGTTGAGTAGCTGATGTTTTGAGCCTCTGCGATCTCTTTCTGGCTTTGGCCTTTGATGTCGACAGCAAGCAGTAATGATGAACTTTGTTCTGGTAACGCCTGAATAAAGGGTTCAATACATAATGAAAGCTTTTGCTTGAACTCAGAATTGTGGTCTAAATCGGTAAACCAAAGATCTTCAGCATTAATTTGGCTATCACGTTGTTGTCGAGCGTGCTTACGGTAGAAGTCGATAATGGTGTTGTTGGCTAACTGGAACAGCCAAGCCTTAACACTGCTCGCATCTTGTACCTTGTCTAAGTTCTGATAGGTCTTAATCAAGATATCTTGGATCAAGTCGTCTACATCCGCAGAATTGTTGACCTTTGAATGCAAGAATGACTTTAATGCTTGCTGATACTCGGCCCAGACTTGTTCGAGCTTTAAAGGTGCCTTATTCAAAGGTGCCCCGTTCAAAGGTGCATCAGTTGCACTGATCATTTACGCAACACTCGTCTTGTAAGAAATCAATCACACCTTCTAGGCATTCATACTCCGCCACGCAGAATAGAGTTCTCCCTTCTCGTCTTTGGCTGATTAGGCCCGCAGACGCCAAGCTTGATATGTGGTGAGACAAGGTGGAACCAGGGATACCTAGCTCTTCTTGTAGGCCGCCAACTGCAATGCCTTGGTAGCCAGCTTTAACGACACTCTTATAAATAGTTAGGCGAATAGGGTGTCCCAACTCTTTAAGTGCTTTCGCTACGACTTCTAAGTTCATATTAACTCCTCAAGATTTAATTTCGATGTTAGTCGAAATGTATGTCGAATTCAAATTTAAAAACGGTGTCTGTATAAGTCATTGAAAAACCGTGTTTTCGAAAATCATTTCGATTTTTATCGAAATAAAGCTTGATCTGGAGCTGTTTATTTCTATAATTCGAGAATATTCGAAATTAAGGGTTGGTTACTTTTCTCATAGAGCCCGACCTTCAATCCAGTTTGGAGTTAATTATGAGCAATGAAATGTTAACAATGCTAAAAGACGCACTTGATATGTTCGCTTTCTTAGCAGTAGAGTTAATTATCCTTTTCTTAGCGATCAGCTACATTGTTGGGATTCTTCAAGAGTTCCTTACACCAGAAAAGATTCAATCTATCCTGAGCTCACGTAATGGTAAGGGGTATGTGGTTGCTGCACTATTGGGTGCAATTACACCTTTCTGTTCATGTTCGACCATTCCTTTCCTAAAAGGATTGCTGCGTGCAAGAGCGGGTTTCGGTCCAATGATGGTATTCCTATTCGGTAGCCCACTATTGAACCCAGTGATCATTGGTTTGTTCGTGATTACGTTCGGCTGGCAAGTCGCTGTGTTCTACTTCCTTGTAGCAATGACGGTATCTGTAGTGGCTGGTTACGCACTTGAGAAGTTAGGTTTTGAACGCTACGTCAAACCTGAAGCGTATGAATCGACAGGTTCTGCTTCAAGCTGTGGCACTAGTTGTGGTGACTCTACTCCTAAGAAAGCAGCAACGGCTAAAGCGGAATCTTCATGTGGTACAAGTGCATGTGGTGAACCTGCACCAGTAATGGCAAAAGAAACATCTTGCTGTGATTCGAAAAAAGAAGAGCCACAAGTGACCGTTTCATGCTGTTCAGCAGATGGAAGCGCAACGGCTGAAATCGTAGAGAAGAAAGAACCTAGCCGTTGGATGAGAATTTGGTTCTCAACTTGGAAAGACTTCAAACAAGTTTTCCCTTACCTAATGATGGGTATTGCGATTGGTTCATTCATCTACGGCTTCATTCCTACAGACCTAATTGCACAGTACGCTGGTGAAGGTATGTGGTATGCGATTCCAGTAGCAGCCGTGATTGGTATTCCACTGTACATTCGTGCTGAAGCGGTAATCCCATTAAGTGCTGCTCTAGTTCAGAAAGGCATGGCGTTGGGGTCGGTAATGGCATTGATTATTGGTAGTGCAGGTGCAAGTTTAACGGAAGTTATCCTGCTTAAATCAATCTTCAAGAACCAAATGATTGCGGCATTCCTATTCGTTATCCTAAGCATGGCGATGGGTGCAGGCTTCCTATACAGCTTCATCTTTGGTTAATCGGGTCTGATTCCTAGATAACTCCATTGATAGCAAGATATAGATAATAAAAAAGAGCTCACTTAGTTGAGCTCTTTTTGTGTTTAGGAGGTCAAAAAATCATGGGCATTAGGCTTAATTTGTTTGAGAACGCTATTATTCCGGAAGTGCTGCTATCGAAAATAACACTCATCAACCCCTACTTTTAGACTTGAATGTAACCGCTTTGATGCCAAGTATTAACGATATTCATGTTTCGTAGGTGTTAATTAATTGGTGATCCTATTTAATCTTTTCGGCTAATTATTGGACGGTTTTCATATCGATATCTAGTATTTATGTAAGGGTGGATAATGAAATAGCATCGTTCAAAATTAACGTTTTTTAGCTTTGATTCAACGATGACAGCGTCAAAAGACTTGGAGTTAATGAATGAAAGATAAGTTGAAAATTTACTGCCTTGGAACCCCTACACTTGAAACCAGAGAATCATTTGAGCTCGTGCCAGTCAGTGACATTAATCAACTCCCTGATTTATTGGGCGGCGTCATAGTTCTAAATGGCGATCTTAGTTCGCAAGACGACTTGATGAGCCAACTCCACCGTAGCAGGAAATTTTGGTCTTGGAAGATTTATATTTTAGAAGATAGTGCATTATCAGAGTGTTTATCAGACGGCACTTTAAATCCAGAAAGTGTTGAAGAAGAGGTGATTCAACACCGCAGAACGTTAGAAAGTATTATCGACTCATCGGATACATTAGACCCTCTTGTTGGGTGGTTAGGCTCGGATCAAAGACGTCGATTATCACCTCACAAATATTTGTCTCATAAATCGATATATTCCTATCCGTTAGTGGAGCTTTACTATCCGGAGTTAAGTTCAACTTATCGTTTTGTATTATCAGAGACTAAGCGAGACACTTTTGAAATTGAGGATTTAATCGATCGAGTCAGAGTGTGTCATGAATGTGCCAGTGCCCACTTAAACTACATCGAAGCGTGTCCTTCTTGCAAAGACATTGATATTACTGAGCGTACCTCTCTCCATTGTTTCACGTGTGGCCATGTTGCTGAACAAGGGCTGTTCAAACGCAACCAAAAATTAGAATGCCCGAAATGTTTGACTCAGCTTCGACATATTGGAGTGGATTATGATCGCCCTTTAGAAACTCATACATGTAACTCATGCTCTCACTCTTTTTCTGAAGCGGAGACATTAGCTTCTTGTTTCGAGTGTGGTACAAAAAACGATATTTCAAAGTTGGTTGTTAGGAAGATTTATTCGCTGAAACTTGGAGTTCAGGGAGAGTATATATTCCGTCATGGAGTGAAGCTATCGGCGCCTGAACTGACCTTAAGCGGGAAAGTAGACGGCGGGTATTTTTCTAATCTTCTTAGCTGGGTTAATAGGATTGCACTTCGCCACGAAGAAGAGCACTTATTATTGGGGTTACACCTGCCTGATTTAGCGCAGTATGTGTCTAAAAATGGAGACGCAAAAATGTTTGCTTTGATCGAGCAAATTACAGAGCGTTTAAACGGATTATTTAGAGATTCTGATATTTGTTGTCAGTTTAAAAGCGATGTTCTTCTTGTGTTTATGCCTAAAGCTAAGATGGAACATATAGAAGTATTACGCGGGAAAATAGAAGCACTTTGTTCTCTAATCGAAGATGACGATTTCACGCTGAATGTCTTTGCATGGGGTATACCCGATCCAACAATGAAAGAAGATGTTGGTTATTGGTTAGAAAGTAAAGTCAGTGAAATCTATGCTGTCAGTTAGCCTTGATCTCCAACAGTACTTCTGGGGGATGCTTTTAGAGAACTCTGAGCTTTGGCTAATGCTTTTCCCCATGATGATTATGGTGGAGCTCCCACTCTTTCTGCTTGTGTTAAGTGGAATCTTTCGCTGGTCTTATTCGGCCAGTGACATAGAGATAAAAGAATACCCAAGCATCTCGTTTGTAATTACTTGTTATGGAGAAGGAGATGCAATTGAGATAACGATCGACACGCTTGTTGAACAGCTTTATCCCGGAAAGATTGAGATTTTAGCCGTAGTCGATGGAGCAACTCAAAATGAAGATACCTACTTAGCTGCAATGCGAGGGGAGCAAAGACATAAAACGGTAAGAAACAGAGATGTTCGTGTCATTCCTAAGTGGCAAAGAGGAGGTCGCGTATCAACGTTGAATGCTGGTTTAGATAACGCTACTGGTGATTTTGTTATTAATGTTGATGGTGATACTTCTTTTGATAACGACATGGCGTTACAAATGATGAAGCAATTTACTGATAAGAATGTGATTGCTTCTGGAGGTGCTTTACGCGTTAGAAACTGGCAAGAAAATTTGCTTACGCGAATGCAGTCTCTTGAATATATGTTATCAATGCAAGCTGGTAAGACGGGGCTATCCAACTGGGGTGTTCTCAATAATATATCAGGAGCATTTGGTGCCTTTCGAAAGAACACTCTGAAGCAAGTTGGAGGGTGGGATACCCATACTGCTGAAGATCTCGACTTAACGATGAGGCTCAAACAGTACAAGAAAAGACATCCAAACAATAAACTCGCTTTTACACCTAAAGCTGTGGGCCATACTGATGTACCCGATACACTGAAAGGGTTGGTACAACAAAGGCTAAGATGGGATGGAGACTTATTATTTCTGTTTTTAAGGAAACACAATGAAGGTCTAACCCCTAGATTACTCGGTTGGGGAAACTTTATATTTACTTTAGTTTATGGCGTTCTACAAAACGTATTGCTGCCCATTCTAGTTTCGCTATTCATGTTTTACATATTTTGGGCTTACCCCTTCGATTTTGTTGCTGCACTTCTGATCCTTATCTATTGCGTCTATTTGTCGACAGTGTTGTTGTTTTTTACTGTCTATATTGGGTTGGTTTCCGAAAGAGCGAAAGAAGATCTTAAGATGGCAAAATGGCTAATCTTGTATCCGTTTTATCAGTTCTTTATGCGGTTGATTACGGCGTTCTCTATGGTGAATGAGTTATTTAGAAGAAGTCATGAAGAATCCAGTATGGCTCCTTGGTGGGTATTGAAAAAAGGCAAAAGGTTTTAACAATGAAAGTGAAATTTCATCTTGATAAAAAGAATAACCCTCAATCGGATGATGGTGTCAAAGTTGCTTACGGACAAGCGAAAAGAGGAGGCTACCGCTTTCGTTGGTATTTAATCTTAAGCTTAGTGGTTAGCCCTCTATTATTCGTAGCGTATTTTTTCTTAAAGACAAATTTTCTGGTTATTGCTCCGGCAATCATTACCTCGCATCCTGTAACCTTAACCTCTAAAGTTGCAGGAGTAGTCGGCCCAATTCCAGTAGACGATGGAAGTCAAATCCTAAAATCAGAGACAGCGATTCAGTTGACTAATATGGAAGTGGAAGCGCAAATCGAATTTCTTCATGCTGAGTTATTAGATTTAGAAATCAGGTTTCCTGATGATATTGGCTTACTGCACTTGAAAGGTATTGAAGAAACGCGCAGTAATTTAAACACGGTACAGCAAATTCAAACGCGCTATGAAGAATACAGGAAGAAAGGTCAGGTATCCGATGTGGACTACGCAAGTATAGTGGGAATGAGTAACTCACTTAACAATCAGCTTAATGGACAAAAACTTGATTATCAAAATGCGAAATTAGCTGAACAAGAAAGAGAATTAGCGGGTCCGGTTAGTCAGGCTCGACGTGCTTTAATGAAAGATCTAGCACTTAAACGTGTTGTTGAGCAAGGGTTGGCGATTAAGTCTCCCTATGCAGGTCGCGTTGTCGATATCCATGTCGTTGAAGGGCAGAGAGTGTTCGAAGGTGACGAGCTTGTAACGATAGCGAAGAATACCATCCCGCAAGTGGTCGCGTATTTAGACCCTAAATATTTAGAGAATGCGATAATAGGAGCTCATACCAAGGTAAGGTTTCCAAATGGTAGTACTTTTGAGGCTGAGATTGCAGATTCGGTAGAAATCGTCAGTAAGTTGCCGACTCAATTAGCAAGCCCTTTTGAAGGGCAGCCAGCATATCTCAAAGTAGCATTGAACTTTACGGCTGATTTGCCTAGAGAATATTGGATTGAAGGGATGACCGTCGAAGTGCGTTTTTAATTAGCACGCTAACTTGACCATAAATGGAGCGTATATCGCTCCATTTATTGTTTTAGGGCTAGCTATTTTTATAGCGAACTGTTGTTTTAGAGTGAACTATCGTAGAGAGAGCTGTGGATATCAAAAACCACGTACATCCAGTTCATTGTTGATCAACACAACACACTGAGAAGCAAACAGCATGTTTGGACCTAAGCTGATTTTCTCTGTGCCTAAACGCTTCAAGCTGTTGTAGCTTTTCTTCGGCATAGGGATGTGATCAGTAAGAAGGAAACATGGGTTTTCAGCAATCTCTGCATCACGGATAAAGTCACCCTTCTTATCCATCATGTACAGCTGGTGGTCTTCGGCCAGTTCTTTGACCAACTTTTCAAAGCTCATAGTGCGAACAGTGATGCCCGGTTCTACCTGACGTGTCTGTTCTTTTGTCATGCCTTGAGAAGCGTCAACCGCTCTTACTACCGCAGATAACAGTGCAGATTCATGAAAGCCACCAATGTTGGTGATTTCATTTGAATCGAATGTAATGGTACGAGAAAAGTCTTTAGTACTCTCTAGCACAAGGTGCACGGTGACATTCTCACGGTGAGATTGAGCAACGAAGATCGTGTTCATCAGAGTATGAGCCAGAATCTCAGTATGAGCGTCTTGCCCAACACCTTCTAAGATAAGTTTGCTCTCTGTAGGGGCTGCGCGAGCGCGTAATACAAATGAACGCATGGGATGTACCTTGTCAGTATGTGATAAAACGAAACAGACTTTATCAACATGAATTGATGAATAACCAAAATTATGGCGGTATGTAACTCTTTTCTATTAATGAAGTCAAATGGAGTTATGTATAGTACTGACCACAAGAACTCTACGTATTAAATAGAGAGTGACCACATTACAAGATGGTAAAGGTTGAAGCTAACCAAGGTTTACATAGATAGTATGCGCAAATTATTAGGTGACTTACATAAGGAAGTAGTCGATGAAGTTACAGAAGATTAATAAAGAAGAATATAGAAAGAAGATGAACCTACTGTTGGTTTCATTGGTTGGGTCGCTCGCCTTGTTTGCCATCGTATTCGGTAGCATTCTGATTGAACTTTTTGGTTCAGTTGGATCCGTTACTGGGGAAGCGACAGGTAATTTCCATTTGAATGTACTTGGCGTGATTTTATCAGTCGCACTGAATGCCTTTATCGCGAGCCGTGTGAAAGGGCATGATTACTTTAAAGAAGCACTTTATGTGTGGAACGTGAAACAAGTTCACAATCAAATCTATCGTAAGCTTAAGCGTATTCAACCAAAAGCTGAGCATGGTGATCGAGAAGCATTAACGATCCTTTACTTCTATTACACTACGCAAAAACAGGTATACGACCTAGATAACAATACATTGACGATAAAAACGGTTCAGCAATCGCTAGATAACATAGTGGAGCTAAGTGAAAAGTGGAGTATAGAACTGGATATAGAGACATTCTCGAAAGATCTAGTCGCGAAATTCTAAGTTATATGCTCTTGATTGTATGAGCTTTGGCCTATGAAAGAGGGTTTTGACGTAAAAGTAGACGCTTAAGCAATTTTTTTGAATTTTTATCAAAAAAGGGGTTGCCATGTTTTCGATGATCTCTATAATGCCGCCTCACTGACACAGCAGTCGCTACAAGGCTTCAGCGGTAATCAGTAAGACGGAAAGTTCGAAAGGAATTAATTTTAAAAAGTGTTTGACACTTAAAATTAAATCGCTAGAATTCACGTCCGCTTTCAAGGGTTTCTTTGTAAAAAGAAAGTTTCGACAAGCAAAGCTCTTTAACAATTTAA
>NZ_AJZM02000004.1 GCF_000272405.2 Vibrio tasmaniensis 1F-187 | reverse complement strand
TTGCGGTCGTTGACGAGTTTCCAAAAAGACGAGGTGACAGCAGAGTATAGTGAGGTATACGAACTTCCCCCTGGTCATGTTCGCTTTAATGAGTTTATAGGAAAATATGGCAAGGCTTTTTCAGTATTAGACCGCTTGAATGTTACTAAGCTGCTAATTGCTAAGTTTGGCAATCTGCACGAGATGAAAATTGCTCACAGGGACATTGCTGATCATAGTCTTTGGATTTCACCATCAAAAGAGGTCGCGCTTTCAAACTTTATCTCTGCTTATCATCAACCTATTGGTACGGTTGGAGATTATCGCAAGAGTCTGTCAGTGGGTGCTGTTGAAGCACAAGACATGCTAGATGGGGGCGATTTGACACCTTTTCAGCAGGATGTTCACGCCTTGGGGCTTGTTGCCTGGCACTTGCTTAGCGGGAAGCGTATGTCCCCTAAGAGCCTGGAAACAGTTCAGGATGACATGCTAAACAGTGAGCAATGGTATTCAGGAGTATTGTTGGATGCTGTTGCTGCAAAGTTCGCTTCTGCTACAGAGTTCTTTGATGCATTGAAGCAAGCCGAGCCTGCTGGCGAGGCTATTCCAACATTTGATGATGCTGAGCTTGATCCTTACCGACATGCTATCAACCACTCGCGCCAGTATCGGGAAGATGATGACTTTCTGGTTGAGACTGCTGAAAAAGAAGTCTATGTCTCAGGCGGAAGACTCATAAAAGCTTGGTTGAATGCCGGTGGACAAGGAGATGATTCTGCAACAAACTTCCAGGTTCTTAAGTTTCTGAAATTGCTAGATAAGCTTTCTTCAGTCAAACCGACTTACCTACCGGAAATCCGTGAGTTTGGCATTGCTTCGAAGTCATCGAGTCTGTATATGGTTACAGACCAAGTGCAAGGAGCTACTTGGGATAAGGCGCTGATTGCAGACGATGAGAAAATTGAGCTAGTTGGTAAGTTCGTTGCCGCTGTAGAGCACCTACACGACCTTGGTGTTGCTCACGGCGATATCCATCCTGGCAATGTGATGTTGGAGACTGAAAGTCGCTCTCTTTACTTAATCGATATCCCAGACTTTTCACCGTCCGGGGAAGAGTCAAAGAACCACTGCTACAGTCCTGAATATATCGATGGCTGTACCTCTTTTGAGCGTGATAACTTTGCAGTGATGAAGATGTCATGCGAATTGCTTGGCTTACCTTGGGGGCATGAGTCTGAAACTTACCCAGCCTTGGCAAATGCGATCCGGGCTGAGTTAGAAGATCCTCAATTTGGGTTTAAGGATTTAGGTCGTTTTAAGAAGGCTATAGACAGTGATGACGCATCGTCAGAGCAAAGCCTGATTGAGATTACAGCAGGTAACGCCGATGAAGCTATCACTATCCTGCCCGATAACGGTCATCTGTATGTCAAAGTTGAGCCGAACCATAAGGAGCCAACTGAAGTCAAAGTAACCTTCACTGGGATTGGCGGCAGTTTTTCTGCAATGTTCTGCAAACAGCAGAAAGCCCTGCTTGTTGGCTTCAAGCCATGGCCGCGGTCATCAATTCGCAAGCAGGATATTGACGATAGCCAGTTTGAAATTGGTACTGGCATACGGATTATCCCTGGTCGGCCACAAGAAATGTCTGCTTTGACTGAGCTGCTTAATGAAGATGAGTCTTTTGCACG
>NZ_AJZM02000003.1 GCF_000272405.2 Vibrio tasmaniensis 1F-187 | reverse complement strand
ATTTAATTACGCAACAAAGCCCTTGAGATGCCAAATTTCTCGATTAATAAAAATGGATTTTCGAAATTAAATTTGAATAACATTTTTGGAATTAATTGGGTCGATATTAAACTTCATGATAAAGGTGAGCATGATTTTCTTATGCTACAAGTTGTCAACGAGATTAAGTTGATTGATAGATCCGAAAGTGAGATCAAGAGGTACCGAAAGGATTCTGATGGTGATGAGATGATTAGTGGTATTCTTAATCTTATATTAGATGAAAAACTGATTCAGACTATACCAGTAGATAGAAGACAGATAGTGGTAGATCCTGGTTGGTTGAAGTGTGTTTTTTTCCATAAAAGTTTAGTTGAAAAAATAAAAAATTCTAAGCTAGTCGGTGTAGAATTTATACCGGCAGACGGCTATTCAGACTTTAGATAGATGAAATCAAATTTGAATTGTTTTTATTTAAATAACAATCTTAAAGTAATATGTATATGAAGTTTATTAAAGAAAATTTAAGCAATGTACTACCAGAAAAAAGACCAGGTATGGTTTTTTCTAACCCTGACTTATTTATTATTTTTGACAATACTATCCGATTCGTAATTTGGGAAGAAATTTTAGAAAAGTTTAATGAATCGTGGCTTGAAGGAAAGGATGCTTGGGATAGTAATTTTGATTTTGGTAGTCATCCTGACGATTATGATAGACAGTTTGATGATTATAAAACAATTGAACTTTTACAATTTCCAACCCTGACAGATTTAGAAGTAGAAGAAAAATATGCTTTTGTTTTTAACGAGAATAATGAATTATATATCAGTGAGAACTTCGTTAAAGACCTGAAATCAGCTGGTTGCGTCGACATATGGTATGATACCACAGCTCCATATGGTCGTTATTAG
>NZ_AJZM02000002.1 GCF_000272405.2 Vibrio tasmaniensis 1F-187 | reverse complement strand
GGTGGTCACAGCCGTACAATCCTGTCTAAACTGGGCGAGAATGGAAGACTCTTTAGTATCGACCGCGATCCACAAGCGATTGCCGAAGCACAAAAGATTGATGACCCTCGTTTTACGATTATTCACGGCCCGTTCTCAGGTATGGCTGAATATGCAGAGCGTTATGACTTAGTCGGTCAAGTGGATGGCGTATTGCTGGATTTAGGTGTCTCTTCACCACAGCTGGATGATGCTGAACGTGGCTTTAGCTTTATGAAAGATGGCCCGCTTGATATGCGTATGGATCCAACAACCGGCATTCCTGTTTCTCAGTGGTTGGTTGAAGCTGATCTTGATGACATCACATGGGTTATTCGTGAGTTCGGTGAAGACAAACACGCTCGTCGTATCGCGAAAGGCATCATTGCTTATCAAGAGAATGAAGAGAACGAACCGCTAACGCGCACTGGTCAACTGGCTAAGCTTATCTCTGATGTCGCTCCAAAAAGCTTCAAAGAGAAAAAACACCCAGCAACACGTGCTTTCCAAGCATTCCGTATCTACATTAACAGTGAACTAGAAGAGATCGATACCGCACTGAAAGGCGCGGCAAGCATCCTTGCTCCTCAAGGTCGTATCTCTGTTATCAGTTTCCACTCGCTTGAAGACCGTATGGTGAAGCGCTTTATACGTAAAGAGAGCCAAGGACCGCAAGTACCACATGGCCTGCCACTAACTGAAGAGCAGATCAAAGCGCTAGGCAGTGCCGATCTGAAACCAATTGGTAAAGCAATCAAGCCTTCTAAAGATGAAGTGGATGAGAATACTCGTTCGCGTAGTTCAGTACTACGAATCGCAGAAAAGCTATAGTCAATGAAGACCTCCAAACCCAACTTAGCCAAGATAATCTTTTTTGATTTGCTCTCCGTGGGTAAAGTCCCATTGGGGCTTCTTATCTGCATCTTTGCGAGTGCGATGGGGGTCGTTCTTACGACACATGTATCACGTCAGGCGATTACGCAAAAAGACATGGCATTGGTGGAGCGGGAACAACTTGATGATGAGTGGCGAAATTTAATGCTTGAAGAGACGGCGCTAGCAGAACACAGCCGCGTTCAAGCATCGGCAAAAAGAGAGCTAGACATGAAACGTCCAGACTCCGACAAAGAAGTTGTGATCACACTGAAATGACCGGTAAAAAGGAAAAAACACCCGCAAAAACCGTTAATGAATCAACGAAAGAGCGAGTGAAGAGCGAAAAGGATTCGGATCCAATTCTTATTAAATGGCGTTTCAACGTTGTTATTGCTTTCGTGTTTCTAGCCTTTGCTGCACTCGTTGGCCGTGTGGCTTACATCCAAATCATTGAACCCGATAACTTAATTCGTCAGGGCGATCTTCGCTCAGTGCGTGTTAAGGCTATTCCTTCTGCTCGCGGTATTATCTCTGACCGCAATGGCGAGCCGCTTGCTGTGAGTGTTCCCGTTGAGGCTGTATGGGCCGACCCAAAAACGATTTTCGATAAAAATGGTATGGCCCAGATTGATCGTTGGTATGCGTTAGCCGATGTACTTGGCCTACAGCGACAATCGATGATCGATAAGATCTCTAGCAATAAATCCCGTCGATTTATTTATCTACAAAGACAAGTTAGCCCTGCGATGGCTAAGTATATCCGTGAACTTAAGCTGGTGGGTGTGGGCCTAAAAGCGGAATCTCGACGTTACTACCCTGCAGGTGAAGTCAGTGCACACCTTATCGGTGTGACCGGAATTGATGGGCACGGCCTGGAAGGGGTTGAACGCAGTTACGATAAATGGCTTACGGGCGAAGCAGGCAAGCGAACGATTCGTAAAGACCGCTACGGACGCGTTGTCGAAAACATTGCGTTAGAAGAACGCGAAGAAGGCAAACCACTAGAACTCACCATCGATCAACGATTGCAGGCGATAGCCTATCGAGCGATTAAGCAAGCGGTGGCCGATCATAAAGCGACCTCAGGCTCTGCAGTATTACTCGATGTGAAAACGGGCGCTGTGTTAGCCATGGTCAATGCACCGTCTTACAACCCGAACAACCGCTCTGATTTACAAAGCTTTAAAATGCGAAACCGCGTGCTGACCGATGCTATGGAGCCCGGCTCAACAGTGAAACCTTTTGTGGTGCTCGCCGCATTAGAAAATGGTACAGCTGATGCGAAATCTATTATTGATACGGGTAATGGCATCATGCAAATTGGAGGTAGCCGAGTACGTGATACCTCTAAAGTGGGCAAGGCTGATTTAGCCTTGATCCTTAAAAAATCAAGTAACATCGGCGTTGCGAAATTAGCGCTTGATATGCCGCTTGAAGCGTTACTTGGTATGTACAGTTCGGTTGGTTTAGGCGAAATGTCTGGGCTAAATCTCGTGGGTGAAACGAGTGGTATTTTTCCTAACCGTCGCCGTTGGTCCAAGTTCGAAATCGCGACGCTATCCTTTGGTTATGGCTTATCTGTGACCCCGCTTCAGTTGGCTCATGCTTACGCAACGTTAGCCAACAAAGGCATGTATGAACCGATTCATATCATTAAAAGCAACGACCAAGATTTCTCAAAGCAGATCATCAAACGTGAAAATGCAGAGATGGTATTGCAAATGTTAGAAGGCGTGACTCAAAAGGGCGGAACTGCAACCAGAGCCGCTGTTCCGGGTTATCGAGTTGCGGCAAAAACGGGTACATCTCGTAAAGCTGCTGCGGGTGGCTATAGTGATGAGTATATTGCTATAACGTCGGGTTTTGCTCCAGTCAGCGATCCAAGAGTAGCTCTGGTTGTCGTAGTCAATGAGCCGCAAGGTGACCTTTACTATGGTGGTTCAGTTGCTGCCCCCGTTTTTTCTGAAATCATGAAGGGTGCACTGCAAATACTCAATGTCCCTGCTGATGAAAACAAGTTTCAAGAATAGAGCCAATCAGGATTCAATATGAGTAATAGCCTCACGCTGTCATCTTTACTTTCTCCTTGGGGGGACTTTAGTTCACTTGAGCTAGATGCGATTGCTGTTGAGCAATTGGAGTTGGATAGCCGTGCAATCAAGGAAGGCGATATTTTTGTTGCCATTGTTGGACATGCCATTGATGGTCGTCGCTTTATCGACAAAGCCGTCGCTCAAGGTGCGAAAGCTGTCGTTGCACAAGCGAGTGATGACAAAGCTCATGGCTTGGTTGAGTGGTTAAATGCTGTTCCTGTTGTTTATGTATCTGAGCTAAATTCAATTCTCTCTGAACTGGCTGGCCGAGTTTATTCTTCTCAAGCGACTAAGTTGATTGGTGTGACCGGCACCAATGGCAAAACCACCATCACCCAATTGATTGCTCAGTGGCTTGATTTGGTCGGCCAGCGTTCGGCGGTAATGGGCACCACGGGTAATGGCTTCTTAGATAACCTAAAAACAGCGGCTAATACCACAGGCAGCGCGATTGAAATACAACGCACACTGAGCGAGTTGGCTGAGGAAAGTGCAGTTTATACCGCGATGGAAATCTCTTCTCATGGTTTGGTCCAAGGCCGAGTAAAAGCGTTGGATTTTGAGGTTGGTGTGTTCACTAACCTGAGTCGTGATCACCTTGATTACCACGGCACGATGGAAGAGTACGCATTGGCTAAGAAAAGCCTGTTTACTCAACACAAATGCAAACATGCAGTGATCAATGTGGATGATGAAGTCGGCAAAGCGTGGATGGCAGATTTGTCCAATGCAATAGCTGTTTCATTGCTTCCGTTGTCTGATTACCAACAGTCGGTGTGGGCATCTGATGTCGCCTATGCAGAAACTGGGATTAAGCTCTCTTTCGATGGTAGCTGGGGGCAAGGTGATCTTTCGGTTCCATTGATTGGTCAGTTCAACGCATCAAACGTACTGGTTGCTTTCGCGACTTTGCTTTCATTGGGTATCGACAAGCAAACCTTGGTCGACACCGCGTCTCAGCTTCAACCTGTTATTGGTCGTATGGAACTGTTTCAAGTTCCGAGCAAAGCAAAAGTCGTTGTCGATTACGCGCATACGCCCGATGCGCTAGAAAAAGCATTGGCAGCATTGCGTGTACACTGCTCTGGAAAGCTGTGGGCTATCTTCGGTTGTGGTGGCGATCGCGACACTGGTAAGCGCCCAATGATGGCAGTTACAGCAGAGCAGTTTGCCGACAAAATTATTATTTCAGATGACAACCCTCGCAGCGAAGAGCCTGCACTGATTGTTAAAGACATGCTAGCTGGTTTAAGCGAACCTGAATCTGCATTCGTCGAGCACGACCGCTATCAAGCGGTTAAGTTTGCCCTAGAACAGGCTGGCAGTAATGACATTATTCTTTTGGCTGGTAAAGGCCATGAGGATTACCAAGTATTGAAAGACGAAACGATCCATTACTCAGATCGAGAGTCTGCGCTACAACTTTTAGGTATTTCATAATGATTGATGTATCACTCGAGCAGATTTGTTCAGCGGTGAGCGGTCAGCTGATTGAGGCTGGCAAGTCGAGCAATAGTGTTATTAATGCGGTTTCTACTGACACTCGAACCGTTGAAGAGGGCGCACTGTTTGTTGCTCTTGTTGGCGAGCGTTTTGATGCGCATGACTTTTGTCATCAAGCGGTAGAAGCTAATGCGAGCGCGTTGTTAGTCGAACGAAAACTTGACCTAAATATTACTCAGGTGGTTGTTGAAGACACTAAACTTGCTTTAGGTCAGCTAAGTGCTTGGATCCACAAACAGTGTGACGTGCCAACCATGGCGATTACAGGCAGTTGTGGTAAAACGACGGTTAAAGAGATGGTGGCAAGCATTCTGCAGCAACGTGGCAAGGTGTTGTTTACCGCAGGTAACTTCAATAATGATATTGGAGTGCCATTAACCTTGCTGCGCAGTGAAGCAAATGACGACTATGCCGTGATAGAACTGGGCGCGAACCACATTGGTGAAATTGCCTATACCACGCAGCTTGTGAAACCACAGGTGGCGTTAGTTAATAACGTAGCTGCAGCGCACTTAGAAGGCTTTGGGTCTATCAATGGTGTGAAACAAGCGAAAGGTGAAATCTTTCAGGGGCTTGCTGCTGATGATACTGCTATTGTTAATCTAGAGAGCAACGGTGGTGACTTTTGGAATGACGTGCTTGCAGATAAAAGCGTGCTGACATTTTCAGAAAGCGACAGCAAGGCGGATTATTTTGCTAAGAATATTCTCATTAATGAGCAAGGTGAAGCGTGCTTTGATATGCAGACACCGCAAGGGTCCATATTTGTTGAGCTTGGTATCATCGGTCAACATAACGTAGCGAATGCATTAGCTGCTGCAGCGTTGAGCATCCAATTTGGAGCCTCGCTTGATGAGGTGAAAAATGGTTTAGCGAATCTGATCTCTGTCAAAGGGCGAGTTGAGGTTCAACAATTAAGTCAGAATATCAAACTCATAGATGACAGTTACAACGCCAGCGTGCCAGCAATGAAGGCGGCAGCGAAGCTACTCTCGAGCTTCAAAGGTCAGCGTTGGTTAATTTTAGGTAATATGGCTGAATTAGGCGATGAAAGCCTTGCACTTCACCGTCAAGTCGGTGAATATGCTGCCCCATTCGCTTTTGAGCATGTACTTACTTACGGTGATGATACCAAGGTGATTAGTGAGGTCTGTAATGGTACCCACTTTACAACGCATCAAGCGATGATCGCGCACATAGAGCAGCACCTAAGCTTGCCAGAAAGCGTGTCACATACCTTATTGGTAAAAGGCGCGAATAGTGCAGGAATGAGTAAAATAGCCGCTGCTTTAAAGGAGAACTTTTCATGATAATTTGGCTTGCAGAGCTACTACAGCCACACTTTTCTTTTTTCCGTTTGTTCGAATACTTATCGTTTCGTGCAATCGCGAGTATTTTGACGGCGTTATGTCTGTCACTGTGGATGGGACCTCGTTTAATTGAGCGTCTGCAAATGCTACAAATTGGCCAAGTTGTTCGTAATGACGGCCCTGAATCTCATTTCAGCAAACGTGGCACGCCAACCATGGGCGGTGTGATGATCCTTGCTGCGATCATTATTACGGTATTGATGTGGGCTGATCTCTCGAATCCTTATGTTTGGGCTGTATTAGTTGTACTTGCTGGTTATGGCGCGGTTGGCTTTGTTGATGACTACCGTAAAGTCGTTCGTAAGAACACCGATGGTTTGATCGCTCGCTGGAAGTACTTCTGGCAATCAGCAATTGCGTTAGTCGTGGCGTTTGCTCTGTATGCTCACGGGCACGATACTGCAGCAACTCAATTGGTTGTTCCTTTCTTTAAAGATGTGATGCCACAACTTGGTTTACTGTATATCGTACTAACTTACTTTGTTATTGTGGGAACCAGTAACGCGGTAAACCTAACAGACGGCCTAGACGGCTTGGCCATTATGCCAACGGTTATGGTTGCGGCTGGTTTTGCTGTAATTGCTTGGGCGACCGGTAACGTTAACTTTGCGTCATACTTACACATTCCATACATCCCATACACCTCCGAGCTGGTTGTGGTATGTACTGCTATCGTAGGTGCTGGACTTGGTTTTCTATGGTTCAACACTTATCCTGCACAAGTATTCATGGGCGATGTTGGCTCGCTAGCGCTTGGTGGTGCTCTGGGTGTGATCGCTGTGTTAGTTCGCCAAGAGTTGGTATTGGTTATCATGGGCGGTGTGTTTGTAATGGAGACTTTGTCAGTGATACTGCAAGTTGGCTCTTACAAATTGCGCGGTCAGCGTATTTTCCGCATGGCACCAATTCACCACCACTATGAACTGAAAGGTTGGCCGGAGCCACGTGTCATCGTGCGTTTTTGGATCATCTCGATGGTATTAGTACTGGTTGGTTTAGCAACGCTGAAAGTTCGTTAATCCTATCTGAGCCTCTTAATGAGAGGCTCTTTAAAACTATTAAGAGCATCTTGTTTAAATGGAACATTGGCAAAATATTCAAAATGTAGTGGTTGTGGGGCTCGGTATTACCGGGCTCTCTGTCGTTAAACATCTCGTAAAATATCAACCTCATACGCATGTGAAGGTAATTGATACGCGAGAGCTACCACCAGGAAAAGAATCTTTGCCTGAATCGGTAGAGCTGCATTCTGGAAGTTGGAATAGCCAATGGTTAGCGGAAGCTGATTTAGTGGTTGCTAACCCAGGTATCGCCTTAGCGACCCCTGAAATACAAGATGTTATTCAAGCGGGTATTCCGGTTGTTGGCGATATTGAACTTTTTGGTTGGGCGGTAGACAAACCCGTCGTGGCAATAACAGGCTCCAATGGCAAGAGTACGGTGACCGATCTAACGGGTGTGCTTGCTAAAGCTGCTGGTCTTAACGTTGGCGTTGGTGGCAACATCGGTATTCCTGCCTTGGATCTTCTTGAGCTTGATGCCGATTTATATGTCCTTGAGCTTTCAAGCTTTCAGCTAGAGACAACGTTCAGTCTAAACCTTGCAGCAGCGGCCTTTTTGAACCTGTCAGAAGATCATATGGATCGCTATCAAGGCATGGCCGATTACCGTGACGCTAAATTGAGAATTTTTAATAACGCTCAGTGTGCGATCGTAAACCGCGAAGACAAAGAGACTTATCCTGATCAAACGATGTCATTGGTGACATTTGGACTTGATGACCAAGAGTTTGGTGTATCAATGGTCGATGGTACCGAATGGCTAGTGGATAACGGTAAGCCAGTACTTGCTACCCAAGATTTAACATTGGTTGGACGTCATAACGTGGCGAATGCGTTAGTCTCTTTAGCACTGCTTAAGCAAGTTGGTATTGATTACAGCAAAAGCCTTGAAGCTCTGAAAGCCTACAACGGTTTAACGCATCGCTGCCAAGTAGTGGCTGACAAACGCGAAATCAAATGGGTTAACGACTCGAAAGCGACCAACGTAGCCAGTACATTGGCGGCTCTGTCGGGATTAGAATACCAAGGTACTTTGTATCTCTTAGTCGGAGGTGTGGGCAAAGGTGCTGACTTTAGCGAGCTTAAATCCGTGTTGGCGCAACTAGACCGAGTTCAACTGTGTTGTTTCGGTGAGGATGCAGATCAATTCACGTCTCTACACCCATCGGCACAAAAGTTCGATACCATGCAGCAGATAATCGAATCCATCTCACCACAGCTGGTGGCTGGAGACATGGTGATGTTGTCTCCTGCATGTGCAAGCTTCGATCAATTTAATAACTTCATGGCGAGAGGTGATGCGTTCACTGAACTTGCTCATGAGTATGCCTAACGTGTTGAAGGACTAACATTCAGTGCAAAGAGTGAAAGAGATTAATCAATCTATTTGGCAATGGCTTAACCGTGCCACACCAGAGGCGCTCTACGATCGTCAGTTGGTATGGATTGCTCTTGGACTGATGCTGACGGGCTTGGTAATGGTAACGTCGGCTTCGTTCCCAATCAGTGCTCGTTTAACCGATCAGCCGTTTCACTTCATGTTCCGCCACGCCATTTTCCTGGTGTTAGCGTTAGGTGTATCCAGCGTAATATTACAAATCCCGATGAAACGCTGGTTTCAATACAGTATGTACCTATTGGGCTTATCCTTCTTTTTGCTAGTGGTGGTGTTAGCCGTCGGTAAGTCGGTTAACGGTGCCTCACGTTGGATTCCTCTCGGGCTGTTTAACTTACAACCTGCTGAAGTCGCTAAGTTATCTCTGTTTATCTTTATGGCGGGCTACTTGGTTCGTAAACAGGATGAAGTGAGAAAAACCTTCTTCGGTGGTTTTGGTAAACCGATCATGGTGTTCGGTGCCTTTGCGGTGTTGCTACTTGGCCAACCCGATTTGGGTACCGTTGTCGTAATGTTGGTTACCTTGTTTGGCATGTTATTTATCGCAGGTGCTAAGCTGTCACAATTTATAGCCTTAATGGTGGCAGGTATTGCTGCCGTTGTGGGATTGATTGTTATTGAGCCTTATCGTGTTCGACGTGTTACGTCATTCTGGGAACCTTGGAGTGACCCGTTTGGTAGTGGTTATCAGCTAACTCAATCATTGATGGCGTTCGGTCGTGGTGATTGGATGGGACAAGGGCTTGGTAATTCAATTCAAAAACTCGAGTACCTACCTGAAGCACACACCGATTTTGTTTTTGCTGTACTGGCAGAAGAGTTGGGTTTTGTTGGCGTAACCTTGGTATTGATGTTGATCTTTAGTTTGGTTTTTAAAGCTATTTTTATTGGCAAAAAAGCTTTCGAAAACGACCAAGTGTTCAGCGGTTATCTGGCGTTTGGCATTGGTATTTGGTTTGCTTTTCAGACGCTTGTTAATGTAGGTGCCGCTTCAGGTATTGTTCCGACCAAGGGGCTAACCTTACCGCTGATCAGTTACGGTGGTTCAAGCCTTATCGTGATGTCAGTAGCGGTTTCTATGCTGCTGCGTATCGATCATGAATGCCGAGTGCAACAAAAAGAACAAGCCGACAATCAAAACGAATTAGTAGAATAAGAATCTAACGTTATGAAAAAAAACAAAAAACTTTTAGTGATGGCTGGTGGTACTGGCGGTCACGTTTTCCCTGGGTTAGCGGTGGCGAAAAAGCTTCAACAACAAGGTTGGGAAATTCGCTGGTTAGGAACCGCAGACAGAATGGAAGCAGATTTAGTGCCAAAGCATGGCATTGAGATCGACTTCATCAAAGTGAAAGGCTTGCGTGGTCAAGGCGTTAGTAAATTAATTAAAGCGCCGTTCCAGATCATTAATGCCATACTTCAAGCCAGACGACATATTAAAGCATGGCAGCCTGATGTGGTGCTTGGCATGGGTGGTTACGTCAGTGGCCCGGGTGGTATCGCGGCTTGGTTATCTGGTATTCCAGTGGTTCTGCATGAACAAAATGCAGTGGCAGGTTTAACCAACCAATGGCTGTCTAAGATTGCTAAAAAGGTTTTCCAAGCTTTTCCTGGTGCGTTTCCTACCGCAGAAGTGGTGGGTAACCCGGTACGCGAAGATGTTGTTGCCTTAGCTGACCCCGAGCAACGCATGGCTGAGCGTGATGGTGACATCCGCATCTTGGTTATGGGCGGTAGCCAGGGCGCAAAAATCCTGAACGATACCTTGCCAGTAACGATGGCGCAGCTTGGTGAAGGCTTCACTGTGGTGCATCAAGCGGGTAAGAACAATCAACAGCAAGTTATTGAACAATACAAATCACATTCTGTAGATAATGTTCAAGTGACTGAATTTATTGATGATGTGGCGCAAGCTTATGAGTGGGCAGATCTATTAGTGTGTCGCTCTGGTGCATTAACCGTATCTGAAGTGTCTGCTGCTGGTGTAGGTTCTATTTTCGTTCCGTTTATGCACAAAGACAGACAACAAGCGTTGAATGCCGATCATTTAGTCGAATGTGGCGCAGCGTTAATGATTGAACAGCCTCAACTGACGGCTGATAAGCTCGCGAACACTATCGCGCAGCTTGATAGAAATGAATTAAAAATGATGGCAACAAAAGCTCGTCAAGCCGCCAAGCTTGATGCTGATGTGACTGTCGCTGAAGCGATTAAAGCTTTAGCAAAATAATGAGATTGAATTGATGACGATTGAACATACCCAAGACTTAGCGCAAATCCGTGCAATGGTGCCAGAGATGCGCCGTGTTAAATCTATCCACTTCATTGGTATTGGTGGTGCCGGAATGAGCGGGATTGCTGAAGTCTTGCTTAATGAAGGCTACCAGATCACAGGTTCTGATATTGCTCAAAACCCAGTGACAGAACGCTTAGTTAGCAAGGGGGCTACTGTTTACGTTGGTCACCAAGCGAGTAACGTTGCCGACGCAAGTGTGGTGGTGGTTTCAACCGCTATCAACGAAGAAAACCCAGAAATTATTGCAGCTCGTGAAGCGCGCACACCGATCGTTCGTCGTGCTGAAATGCTGGCTGAGCTAATGCGTTTTCGTCACGGTATTGCTGTGGCAGGTACGCACGGTAAAACAACCACGACTGCGCTAGTGACACAGATTTACTCGGAAGCAGGCCTAGATCCAACCTTCGTAAACGGTGGTTTGGTGAAAAGTGCAGGTACTAACGCACGTTTAGGTTCAAGCCGTATTCTTATCGCTGAAGCTGATGAAAGTGATGCGTCATTCTTACATCTGCAACCAATGGTTAGTATCGTCACTAACATTGAAGCGGATCATATGGACACTTACGGCGGCGATTTTGAAACGCTGAAGCAGACGTTTATTGATTTCTTACACAACCTACCATTCTACGGTCAGGCTGTGATGTGTGTTGATGATCCTGTAGTGCGTGAGCTTATTCCTCAGGTTAGCCGCCAAGTGATTACTTACGGCTTCTCAGAAGATGCTGATATCCGTATTGAAAACTACGTACAAGAAGGTCAGCAAGGCAAATTCACGGTGGTACGTGAAGGTAAAGCTAACCTTGATATCACGCTAAACATTCCGGGTCGTCACAATGCATTGAATGCATCCGCTGCGATTGCTGTTGCAACAGAAGATGACATCAGCGATGAAGCGATTCTAAAAGCGATGGCGGGAACCGAAGGCACGGGTCGTCGGTTCGATCACCTAGGTGAGTATGAAACAGGCAAAGGCGTTGCAATGCTGGTTGATGATTACGGTCATCACCCAACCGAAGTTGACGTGACGATTCAAGCTGCACGAAGTGGCTGGACTGATAAACGTCTTGTTATGATCTTTCAACCGCACCGTTATAGCCGTACTCGCGATCTGTATGATGATTTTGCGAACGTTCTTGAACAAGTTGATGTCCTAATTCTGTTAGATGTTTATTCTGCAGGTGAGAAACCTATTGCAGGGGCTGACGGGCGTTCATTAAGTCGAACTATTCGCGGGCGTGGTAGGATAGATCCAATCTTTGTTGCCGATATCAACGCACTGCCATCGGCTTTAGCTAACGTAATTCAAGGCGGTGACCTTGTTTTAACGCAGGGTGCGGGCGACGTTGGCCGTGTAGCGAAGCAGTTGGAATCATTGCAATTAGACATTAATAAGATGCAGAACGCGTAACAGAATACTGTCTACAGACTGTGGTCAATCGCTCACTTCTTGCGATTGACCTAAAATTGACCAAAAATCTTATTATCAACGTTTGATAGTTTAGTTTTGCTCAGTATAATTCATAGGTTAAAGTAAGTGCTTTTACCTCTATTACGAAGATAGGGAATAGAATTGCGAACCAACGACAGGGAATGCGGGCTTTGGTAGAAAGTACTTTTAGCGAAAACCGCCACCTATTCAGTTTACCGTCGCTTAAGAAACACGCCTTAGGCGGGTCTTTTTTTGTCATGGTATTGCTATTCATTGGATTTCTTTTCTATACCACACTGACTTGGATGTGGGACGATCAGCGATTGCCTCTCTCTAAAATAGTACTGCAAGGCGACTTAACTTATGTAACCGCTGGTGATGTTCAACATGCCTTTAGCGAGCTAGAGCATATTGGAACATTCATGTCTCAAGATATTGGCGTGTTGCAACACAGTTTAGAAGCGTTGCCTTGGGTTTCTGTTGTCTCGATTCGTAAGCAGTGGCCAGACACAATAAAAGTATTTTTGACTGAGTATCATGCGACAGCTATCTGGAATGGCAATATGTTGTTGAATGAAGATGGTCAGGTGTTTAATGGTGATATTGGCCTTTTGAAGGGTGATAGAGTTAAACTTTACGGTCCAGATGGCACTAGCCAACAAGTGATTGAAAAGTGGCGACAGATAACGCCTTTAATTAACAGCCTAGGGTTAACCGTTACCTCGCTCGTTCTCAATGAGCGTCGCGCCTGGCAAATCATTCTAGACAACGGTATTCGTTTAGAATTAGGTAAAGATTTTTTAGATGAGCGTGTTGAGCGCTTTATTTCGCTTTACAACGAATTAGGTAGTAAGGCGAATCAAGTGAGCTACATCGACCTCAGGTACGATACGGGAGCCGCTGTAGGCTGGTTTCCAGAGCAAGAGTTAGAAGAGAGTACAGATGACTAAGACCGCAGATGACAACATAATCGTTGGTCTTGATATAGGCACTGCGACCATATCAGCTCTAGTTGGTGAAATATTGCCTGATGGTCAAATCAATATCATTGGTTCTGGGCAAAGCCCATCCAGAGGTATGGATAAAGGTGGTGTAAACGACCTAGAGTCGGTAGTTAAGTCGGTTCAGCGAGCTATTGATCAAGCAGAGTTGATGGCGGAATGCCAAATCAGCAATGTATTTATCTCGCTATCGGGTAAACATATCGCAAGCCGAATTGAAAAAGGCATGGGCACTATCTCTGATGAAGAAGTGTCTCAAGACGATATGGATCGAGCGATCCATACCGCTAAATCAATTAAAATAGGTGATGAGCAGAGAATTCTGCACGTGATCCCACAGGAATTTACCATTGATTATCAAGAAGGGATTAAGAACCCACTTGGTTTATCTGGTGTTCGAATGGAAGTCAGTGTTCACCTAATTTCTTGCCATAGCGACATGGCGAGAAATATTATTAAAGCTGTTGAACGATGTGGTCTCACTGTAGAACAAATCGTGTTTTCAGGACTTGCCTCAAGTAATGCGGTAATTACTGACGACGAGAGAGAGCTTGGAGTCTGTGTTGTTGATATTGGTGCTGGTACGATGGATATTTCCATTTGGACTGGCGGCGCACTGCGACACACAGAAGTCTTTTCCTACGCAGGAAATGCAGTAACCAGTGATATTGCCTTCGCTTTCGGCACGCCAGTGAGCGATGCTGAAGAGATAAAAGTAAACCATGGTTGCGCTCTGAGTGAACTCGTAAGCAAGGATGATTCTGTTAACGTCCCTAGTGTAGGTGGCCGTCCATCGAGAAGTTTGCAAAGACAAACTTTGTCGGAAGTGATTGAACCACGTTACACTGAACTTATGGGGCTCGTTAACCAAACTATTGATACGGTTCAATTACAGCTACGAGATGAAGGTATTAAACACCACCTTGCAGCTGGCGTCGTTCTCACTGGTGGAGCGGCACAAATTGACGGATTGGTAGAGTGTGCGGAACGTGTTTTCCGCAATCAAGTTCGAGTTGGTAAGCCGTTAGAAGTTAGTGGTTTAACCGACTATGTTAAAGAGCCGTATCATTCTACGGCGGTTGGTTTACTTCATTACGCAAGAGATTGTCAGATCAGCGATGAAGGTGATTACAGCGAACCTAAGCGTTCAGCACCTTCTATGTCTGGTTTATTTGGTAAATTGCGAAATTGGATACAAAAAGAGTTTTAACCTGAGTTGCAGGAAAAAACGGAGATAACACATGTTTGAACCGATGATGGAAATGTCTGACGATGCAGTAATTAAAGTCGTTGGAGTTGGTGGCGGTGGCGGTAACGCTGTTGAGCACATGGTGCGTGAATCAATCGAAGGTGTAGAATTCATCAGTGTTAACACTGATGCACAAGCACTTCGTAAAACAAGCGTTAGCAGCGTGATCCAAATTGGTGGTGATATCACTAAAGGTTTGGGCGCTGGTGCAAACCCACAAGTAGGCCGTGATGCAGCTCTCGAAGATCGAGAAAGAATTAAAGAAGTTCTAACTGGCGCCGATATGGTATTTATCGCAGCTGGTATGGGCGGTGGTACGGGTACAGGTGCTGCTCCAGTTATTGCTGAAGTTGCGAAAGAGCTGGGTGTGCTAACGGTTGCTGTTGTAACTAAGCCATTTAGCTTCGAAGGCAAAAAGCGTTTAGCGTTTGCTGAGCAAGGCATCGAAGAGCTTTCTAAGCATGTGGATTCTTTAATTACGATTCCAAATGAAAAGCTACTTAAGGTACTTGGCCGCGGCGTCACTCTGCTAGAAGCTTTCGCAAGTGCAAATGATGTACTTAAAAATGCTGTACAAGGTATCGCCGAGCTAATTACTCGCCCTGGTATGATTAACGTCGATTTCGCGGATGTTCGCACCGTGATGTCAGAGATGGGTCATGCAATGATGGGTAGCGGTATCGCAAAAGGTGAAGACCGTGCTGAAGAAGCTGCTGAAACGGCAATTTCTAGCCCACTACTAGAAGATATCGACCTAGCTGGCGCTCGTGGCGTTCTTGTGAACATCACAGCGGGCCTAGATATGCGCTTAGATGAATTCGAAACAGTAGGTAATACAGTTAAGGCATTCGCATCTGATAACGCAACAGTTGTGATTGGTACATCTCTAGACCCTGATATGACGGATGAAATCCGTGTAACTGTTGTAGCAACAGGTATCGGCACAGAGAAAAAACCAGACATTACACTAGTTGCTGGTGGTAAAGCTAAGGTTGCACCAACTCCTCAACCACAGGTCGCGGCTCAAACTGCACCAAAAGTGGAAGATAAAGTGGCACAACCATTGCAAGAAAAAACTGAGGTAAAACCTCAAGTTAAGCCGCAGCCAACAACGTCACCTGTTTCTTCAGGTACAGGCGCTAGCCAAAGTGCAGCACCTAAAGCTGAGAAAGAGAGTGGATACTTAGATATTCCGGCATTCTTACGACGTCAGGCTGATTAACAAATACCCAAAGTTTGACTATCGTCGAATTAATGGTAAAATTCGCGGTCGGTAAATACTGACCGTGATTTGTAGCACTGATAACGAGGCAAGCAGATGATCAGACAACGTACTCTGAAAGAAATTGTGAAAACAACTGGTGTGGGTCTCCACTCTGGTCGTAAAGTCACACTTACTCTTCGCCCGGCAGCTGCAAATACAGGTATTGTTTATCGTCGTACAGATGTAAATCCACCTGTAGATTTCCCAGCTGATCCAGCGTCAGTTCGTGACACTATGTTATGTACTGCTCTTGTTAATGACGAAGGCGTACGTATCTCTACAGTGGAACACCTTAACGCAGCTCTAGCGGGTATGGGTATCGACAACATTATTGTTGAAGTCGATGCACCAGAGATCCCAATTATGGATGGTAGCGCAAGCCCATTCGTATACTTGCTACAACAAGCGGGTGTAGAAACACTGAATGCAGCGAAACGTTTTATTCGAATCAAAAAGCCAATTCGTTTTGAAGATGGCGATAAGTGGGCAGAGTTTGTGCCATTTAACGGCTTCCGTATGGACTTCGAAATCGAATTCAACCATCCAGCAATTGAATCTGATGAACAGCACCTGTTGTTTGATTTTTCTTCACAAGGCTTTGTGAAAGAAATTTCTCGTGCTCGTACCTTCGGCTTCATGCGTGATATTGAATACCTACAATCACAAAACTTGTGTTTGGGTGGTAGCTTTGATTGCGCAATCGTACTAGACGAATACCGAATTCTTAATGAAGAAGGTCTACGTTTCGAAAACGAGTTCGTAACGCATAAAGTGCTAGATGCGATTGGTGACCTTTACATGTGTGGACACGCTATTATCGGTGAGTTCCGAGCATACAAATCAGGTCACGGCCTAAATAATCAACTACTACGCGCAGTACTTGCTGATGCAGAAGCTTGGGAATGGGCAACATTCGAAGAAGAGGTTGGCTCTCCTGTTGCGTTTGCTGAACCAGAAATGGTTCTAGCGTAATTGTTGTTTACGACAATATAAGATTTTGAAAACCAGGTCATTGACCTGGTTTTTTTGTATCTATTTTCCAGATACAGTGTCGTCAGTATTTAAAAGTTGCCTAGTATTTGGCTACAGTCAGGCTAATCCATCAACAATTAGAAAGAAAAGTACCAAGCACATCAAACAAATGGGGTTATAAATGGTCGTTGGTGTGAAAATTACTTACACTAGAGGGCATTAATTTTAACTGAAGCCTTGAAAACTCTACTCTCAAGTACAATATCAAAGATACTAGATTTATCTCAGTATCCTTGGTTAGTAACTAAAGACTAGTTTATAGCTAGTAGAGACTGACGGCATTTAAAATAGATCGCGGACGATCTGAGAACGAAGAGATTCCAAGCACATGATTACTAAGCTGCTGACAAAGGTAATTGGCAGTCGCAATGACAGAACACTGCGCCGCCTTAGAAAAATTGTAAAAGAAATTAATAACTTCGAACCAACGTTTGAAGCTCTTTCAGACGATGAACTAAAAGCAAAAACGGTTGAGTTTCGTGAGCGCTTAGATAAAGGTGAATCGTTAGATCAACTTCTACCTGAAGCATTCGCTACGGTACGTGA
This sequence comes from Vibrio tasmaniensis 1F-187, assembly GCF_000272405.2. Classification (GTDB taxonomy): domain Bacteria; phylum Pseudomonadota; class Gammaproteobacteria; order Enterobacterales; family Vibrionaceae; genus Vibrio; species Vibrio tasmaniensis_A. The sequence goes on along the minus strand of NZ_AJZM02000002.1, from coordinate 43,403 downwards.
AGCGTCGAAGCGTGTTTACGGCATGCGTCATTTTGACGTGCAAATGATTGGTGGCATGGTTCTAAATGCTGGCCAAATTGCAGAGATGCGTACTGGTGAAGGTAAGACACTTACCGCAACCCTACCAGCTTATCTAAACGCGCTACCAAGCAAAGGTGTTCACGTAATAACGGTGAACGATTACCTAGCGAAGCGTGATGCGGAAACAAACCGCCCATTATTTGAATTCCTTGGCATGACTGTTGGCGTGAATGTGGCAAACATGGCTCCGCCAGAGAAAAAAGAAGCGTACCAAGCTGACATCCTATACGGAACAAACAACGAGTTTGGTTTTGATTACCTTCGTGACAACATGGCTTTCCGTGCTGAAGACCGAGTTCAACGTGAGCGCTTCTTTGCTGTAGTCGATGAGGTTGACTCAATCTTAATTGATGAAGCTCGTACTCCGTTAATTATCTCTGGCCCCGCTGAAGATAGTTCTGACCTTTATACGCGCATTAACACTCTAATCCCTTCTCTAGAGCGTCAAGATAAAGAAGATTCAGAAGAGTACCGTGGTGAAGGTCACTACACCATGGACGAAAAATCAAAACAGGTTCACCTGACTGAAAACGGTCAAGAGTTTGTAGAAGAACTAATGGTCAAAAACGGCTTGATGGAAGAGGGTGACACACTTTACTCTCCAACCAATATCAGCCTATTGCACCATGTGAATGCTGCGCTTCGTGCACACGTATTGTTTGAGAAAAACGTCGACTACATCGTTACTGAAGAAGGCGAAGTGGTTATCGTTGATGAACATACTGGTCGTACTATGCCAGGTCGTCGTTGGTCTGAAGGTTTACACCAAGCTGTTGAAGCTAAAGAAGGTGTGAAGATTCAAAATGAAAACCAAACATTAGCATCGATCACATTCCAGAATTTCTTCCGTCTGTATGAAAAACTGTCAGGTATGACAGGTACTGCTGATACAGAAGCGTTCGAATTCCAGTCTATCTACGGCCTAGAAACGGTGGTTATCCCAACCAACAAGCCTATGGTTCGTAACGATATGCCAGATGTGGTTTATCGTACTGAAGAAGACAAGTTCAATGCGATCATTGAAGACATCAAAGACCGTGTAGCGGCTGGTCAGCCATCACTGGTTGGTACAGTTTCTATCGAGAAATCTGAACTGCTGTCTAACGCATTGAAAAAATCAAAAATTAAGCACAACGTTCTAAATGCTAAGTTTCATGAAATGGAAGCTGAGATTGTTGCACAAGCTGGTATGCCGAGCGCGGTAACTATCGCAACTAACATGGCTGGTCGTGGTACCGATATCGTGTTAGGTGGTAGCTGGCAGGCACAAGTTGAGAAGCTAGAGAATCCAACCAAAGAGCAGATCGAGAAGATCAAAGCTGACTGGAGAGTAATCCATGATAAAGTGCTTGAGTCAGGTGGTCTGCACATCATTGGTACTGAGCGTCATGAATCTCGCCGTATCGATAACCAGCTACGTGGTCGTTCTGGTCGTCAAGGTGATGCGGGTTCTTCTCGTTTCTACCTATCAATGGAAGATTCTCTGCTACGTATCTTCACATCGGATCGTATGGCTGGTCTTATCCAAAGTGGTATGGACGAGGGCGAAGCTATCGAATCTAAGATGCTTTCTCGCTCAATTGAAAAAGCACAACGTAAAGTTGAAGGTCGTAACTTCGATATTCGTAAGCAGCTTCTTGAGTACGATGATGTAGCCAATGACCAACGTAAAGTGGTTTATGAGCTTCGTGATGAACTGATGAGTTCTGACGACATCAGCGAAATGATCGAACACAACCGTGAAGATGTACTAGCATCAGTGATTGATGAATACATCGCACCTCAGTCTCTTGAAGACATGTGGGATATCGCGGGTCTACAAGATCGTCTGAAGAATGACTTCGATCTAGACTTTGATATTCAAGGTTGGTTAGACGAAGACGACAAGCTTTATGAAGAAGCATTGCGTGAGCGTATTCTTGGTATGGCGGTTGATTCGTACAAACAGAAAGAAGAAGTGGTTGGTGCTCAAGTACTGCGTAACTTCGAGAAATCTGTGATGCTACAAACGCTAGACGGTCTTTGGAAAGAGCACTTGGCTGCGATGGATCACCTTCGTCAAGGTATCCACTTACGTGGTTACGCTCAGAAGAACCCGAAACAAGAGTACAAGCGCGAGTCGTTTGAACTGTTTGAAGGCCTACTAGATGTACTAAAAACAGACGTTGTTACCATCCTTTCTAAAGTTCGCGTTCAGCAACAAGAAGAAGTTGAAAAGATGGAAGCTCAACGTCAAGCTCAAGCTGAAGAAGCGGCGCGTCGTGCACAAGCACAACATGCAACGGCTGAAAACCAGCTAGCTGACGATGAAGCTGAAGCGGCATCTCCACAAACGGTAGTGCGTGATGAGCGTAAAGTGGGTCGTAATGAACCATGCCCATGTGGAAGTGGCAAAAAATACAAACAGTGTCACGGTAAAATTGACTAATGCTTCGCTGTAGTGGCTGATAACTTCGTCGGCGATGCTCATTTACACTTGTAAACTCCGCGTCGCCTCCTCGTTCTCAACCAATACAGCTTTGCCTTAATATAGTTTTGATAAAAAGAGTCGCTTAGGCGGCTCTTTTTGTATGTAAATTTCATGGCTTACTTTGTTACGCAAGGAAGTCGTCATTCCCTATAGCGAGAACGAGCGTAGTAGGGAATCTCGTTTAGTTAGGCTCATATTGTTTTAGATCCCCAACTCAGTCGTTCCTCCTTCTTGAGGATGACGTATTCAGGGACTATGTGAGTTAAGCGTTTTATTAAGGAACACCAACACATGAAAAGAATCCATATTGTAGCTGGCATTATCTTTAACCAAGATAAGTCACAGGTATTTATCACTAAACGTCCGGACGACAAACACAAGGGCGGTTTTTGGGAGTTCCCTGGTGGCAAGGTTGAAGTGGGCGAAACCATTGAACAAGCGATGACTCGTGAGCTTGATGAGGAGATTGGCATCAAGGTGACAGAACAGTCTCTGTTTGAGCACCTTGAGTTTGATTACACCGATAAGTCGCTTAAGTTCGACTTCATCCTTGTGACTGACTTTGAGGAACAACCTTATGGCAAAGAAGGTCAACAAGGTGAATGGGTAAGCCTAGAATCATTGAATCAATACGCCTTCCCAGAGGCAAATGTGCCAATTTTAGAGCGAGTAATAAAAGAGTTTTCGTAATTGCTAGCCTGAGTTTGAGATTGTTGTTAGTTTAAAGAGATTAGTCGATTGAACGTTGCTGCAAGAGATAAGTGGCAACGGTAACCAAAACAATGGAGATATTCGCAGTGGTAAGAATTGCAATTGCAGGAGCAGCGGGCCGCATGGGTCGCAACTTGGTGAAAGCCGCTCATCATAATTCAGAAGCAAGTGTTGGAGCTGGTTCAGAGCGTCCAGAGTCATCTTTGGTCGGCGTAGATGTCGGCGAGTTATGCGGTGAAGGTCGTTTTGATGTTGCTTTAGTCGATGATTTGTCTAAAGCCATCGAAGAGTTTGATGTGATTGTCGATTTTACTGCCCCTGTTAGCACATTAGCGAATATTGAACTTTGTAAACGTCACGGTAAAAAACTGATTATCGGTACGACGGGTTTCTCTGAAGAAGAGAAGCAGGTGATTGATGCTGCTTCAAAAGAGATGGCGATCGTAATGGCACCTAACTACAGCGTTGGTGTAAACCTGGTCTTTAAGCTGCTAGAGAAGGCCGCTAAAGTGATGGGCGACTATTGTGATGTCGAGATCGTTGAGGCTCATCACCGTCATAAAGTCGATGCACCGTCAGGTACTGCGATTGGTATGGGCGAAGCTATTGCGGGTGCGATGGGCAACGAGCTGAACGATGTAGCTGTATGGTCACGCGAAGGTATTACTGGTGAGCGTACTAAAGATGAGATTGGTTTCGCGACGATTCGTGCCGGTGACATTATTGGTGAACACACCGCTATGTTTGCTGATATCGGTGAACGAGTGGAAATTACCCATAAAGCCACTGATAGAATGACCTTTGCTAATGGCGCAATCAAGGCCGCGGTTTGGTTAAATGATAAACCAGCAGGCTTTTATACCATGACGGATGTGCTTGGTTTGAATGACCTGTAAATAGATATTTATGCGCTGGCAATTGCCGGCGCTTTCTTTATTTGGTACCTTTTCCTTAGTAATCTCCCTTCTACGATCTTCCTTCTACTTTCTTCTTATCGTCATTTTTCCTCTATTTTTGTGCTGTTTATGTGGTCTTTAGTGTGTTTTTTGTTTTAGATCTTTAAATTGTCATGTTTTCTCTTGGTATTTATCGATTGCGTTTTGTTGCTGATATTTTTATCACTCTATGGTTGGCTAAAATGAGGGGTGAAAATTAGAAAATCGTAATATTCCTATTAATAGAGTATGAAAGTTGAACTTTTGAAGCTTTGATGGGGAAAATTGAATTAGTTCTTACAAATGTTTAATTTCTTTTGCGTTAAATGTTGACACGTATCACGCAGAACACTAAAATACCGCCAATTTGTCTAATTTCCATAAACACGCAGTTTTTGGTGTTGCAGGAAGGTAGATTTGCAAATTAAATCAATTTTAATGCATTTTTATTTCTGGAGGTTGTCTTGAAGAAGTCAGCACTACTCGTCCTAGAAGATGGGACAGTATTTCACGGTGAAGCCATTGGCGCTGTAGGTTCTGCAGTTGGTGAAGTCGTTTTTAATACCTCGATGACGGGGTACCAAGAAATCCTCACTGATCCTTCCTATTCTCAGCAAATCGTTACTCTTACTTACCCTCACATTGGCAATACCGGAACCAATTCCGAAGACGAAGAATCTTCTTCAATCCACGCTCAAGGCCTTGTGATTCGCGATCTCCCTCTAATCGCTTCTAACTTCCGTAATGAACAATCCCTTTCTGATTACCTTAAGTCGCAAAACGTTGTTGGTATCGCTGATATCGATACTCGTAAGCTGACGCGTATTCTTCGTGAAAAAGGCGCACAGAACGGTTGTATCGTAGCTGGCTCTTCAGTAAATGATGGAAATTTAGACGAAGCTTTGGCTCTAGCTAAAGCAAAAGAATTCCCTGGCCTGAAAGGTATGGACCTTGCGAAAGAAGTTACAACAAAAGAAGCGTATCAATGGAAACAAGGTTCGTGGACGCTTACGGGTGGACTTCCTGAAGCGAAAGCAGACTCAGAATTGCCATACCACGTTGTTGCTTATGACTTCGGTGCAAAACGAAACATCCTACGAATGCTTGTTGACCGCGGCTGCCGCCTAACGGTTGTTCCTGCTGAGACTTCAGCTGAAGAAGTACTTGCTCTGAACCCAGACGGTGTTTTCCTTTCAAATGGCCCTGGTGACCCAGAACCATGTACTTACGCAATTGAAGCGACAAAAGTGTTCCTAGAAAAAGGCTTACCAATCTTCGGTATCTGTCTAGGTCACCAGATTCTTGCTCTTGCGTCAGGCGCTAAGACAGTGAAGATGAAGTTTGGTCACCACGGTGCAAACCACCCGGTTAAAGATTTAGATCGTGATGTTGTGATGATTACTTCGCAAAACCACGGCTTTGCTGCTGACGAAGAAACCCTTCCAGTGACACTACGTGCAACGCACAAATCACTATTTGATGGTTCTCTACAAGGTATTCACCGTACAGACAAACCAGCATTCAGCTTCCAAGGTCACCCTGAAGCGAGCCCAGGTCCAGAAGACGCAGCGCCGTTATTCGACCACTTTATTGAACTAATCAAACAGCACACAGCGTAATTCGGAGTAGTAGACAATGCCAAAACGTACTGACATTAAAAGTATTCTTATTCTAGGTGCTGGCCCGATCGTTATCGGCCAAGCATGTGAGTTCGATTACTCTGGTGCTCAAGCTTGTAAAGCGCTTCGCGAAGAAGGTTACCGAGTTATTCTTGTAAACTCGAACCCAGCGACAATCATGACTGACCCAGACATGGCAGATGCAACTTACATCGAGCCTATTCAATGGGAAGTTGTGCGTAACATCATCGCTAAAGAGAAGCCTGATGCAGTTCTACCTACTATGGGTGGCCAAACTGCATTGAACTGTGCGCTAGACCTAGAAAAGCACGGCGTTCTTGAAGAGTTCGGTGTTGAAATGATTGGTGCAACGGCTAACGCTATCGATAAAGCAGAAGACCGTTCACGCTTCGATAAAGCAATGAAAGCAATTGGCCTTGAGTGTCCAACTGCTGATACAGCGAAAACGATGGAAGAAGCTTACAAAGTTTTAGACATGGTTGGCTTCCCTTGTATCATTCGTCCATCGTTCACGATGGGTGGTACTGGTGGCGGTATCGCTTACAACAAAGAAGAATTTGAAGAAATCTGTCGTCGTGGTTTGGATCTATCTCCAACTAATGAACTTCTTATCGATGAATCACTTATCGGTTGGAAAGAGTACGAGATGGAAGTGGTTCGTGACAAAAACGACAACTGCATCATCGTATGTGCGATTGAAAACTTCGACCCAATGGGTATTCACACAGGTGACTCAATCACTGTGGCTCCAGCTCAAACGCTGACAGATAAAGAATACCAACTAATGCGTAACGCATCTCTAGCAGTACTGCGTGAGATTGGTGTTGAAACAGGTGGTTCAAACGTACAGTTTGGTATCAACCCGAAAGATGGCCGTATGGTTATCATCGAGATGAACCCACGTGTATCTCGCTCTTCTGCACTAGCTTCTAAAGCAACAGGTTTCCCAATCGCTAAGATTGCAGCGAAACTGGCTGTTGGCTTCACGCTAGACGAGCTAATGAATGACATCACTGGCGGCGCAACGCCAGCATCATTCGAACCAACAATCGACTACGTAGTAACTAAGATTCCTCGTTTTAACTTCGAGAAATTTGCAGGTGCTAACGACCGTCTAACGACGCAAATGAAGTCTGTTGGTGAAGTTATGGCTATCGGCCGTAACCAACAAGAATCTCTACAAAAAGCACTTCGCGGCCTAGAAGTTGGTGCGACTGGTTTTGACGAAATGGTAGACCTAGACGCACCAGATGCTCTAACGACTATCCGTCACGAACTTAAAGAAGCTGGCGCAGAGCGTATTTGGTACATCGCTGACGCATTCCGTGCTGGTATGTCGGTAGACGGTGTATTCAACCTAACGCAAATCGACCGTTGGTTCCTAGTTCAAATCGAAGACATCGTTAAGCTAGAGCAAGAACTTAAAGCGAAAGGCTTTGCTGGTCTAAATAAAGACGAGCTAAACAAGCTTAAGCGTAAAGGTTTTGCTGATGCGCGCCTATCTAAGATTCTAGGTGTAGCAGAAAGCGAAATCCGTCGTCTACGTGACCAATACGATATCCACCCGGTATACAAGCGTGTAGATACGTGTGCAGCTGAGTTCTCTTCAGACACGGCTTACATGTACTCATCTTACGATGACGAGTGTGAAGCAAACCCAACAGACAAAGAAAAAATCATGATTCTAGGCGGCGGTCCAAACCGTATCGGCCAAGGTATCGAATTTGACTACTGTTGTGTACACGCATCACTAGCGTTACGTGAAGATGGCTACGAAACTATCATGGTTAACTGTAACCCTGAGACAGTTTCTACAGACTACGATACGTCTGACCGTCTGTACTTCGAACCAGTAACTCTGGAAGACGTACTAGCAATCGCTCGCGTTGAGAAGCCAAAAGGCGTTATCGTTCAGTACGGTGGTCAAACACCACTTAAACTGGCACGTGCTCTTGAAGCTGCTGGCGTACCAATCATCGGTACTAGCCCTGACGCAATCGACCGTGCAGAAGACCGTGAGCGTTTCCAAGTTGCTGTAGACCGTCTAGGCTTACTTCAGCCAGAAAACGCGACAGTAACAACAATGGAGCAAGCGGTAGAGAAATCTCGCGAAATCGGCTTCCCATTGGTTGTTCGTCCTTCTTATGTTCTTGGTGGTCGAGCGATGGAAATCGTATACGATGAGCAAGACTTACGCCGCTACTTCAACGAAGCAGTTAGCGTTTCAAACGAATCTCCAGTACTACTTGATAGCTTCCTAGATGATGCTGTTGAAGTGGACGTTGATGCGATTTGTGACGGTGAGCGCGTTGTTATTGCGGGTATCATGGAGCATATCGAGCAAGCGGGTGTTCACTCAGGTGACTCAGCATGTTCTCTTCCGGCTTACACGTTAAGCCAAGAAATCCAAGACGTAATGCGTGAGCAAGTTGAAAAGCTAGCGTTCGAGTTGGGTGTTCGTGGTCTGATGAATACGCAGTTTGCTGTTAAGAACAACCAAGTGTACCTAATCGAGGTTAACCCTCGTGCAGCACGTACAGTGCCGTTCGTATCGAAAGCAACAGGCGCAGCAGTCGCTAAGATTGCAGCTCGTGTGATGGCAGGTCAATCGTTAGAGTCTCAAGGCTTTACGAAAGAAATCATCCCACCATACTACTCAGTGAAAGAAGTTGTTCTTCCGTTCAACAAATTCCCTGGTGTTGACCCACTATTAGGCCCAGAAATGCGCTCTACTGGTGAAGTTATGGGTGTTGGTGCAACGTTTGCTGAAGCATACTCTAAAGCTGAATTGGGTTGTGGTCACATCTACCCTGAAGGCGGTCGTGCATTGCTTTCTGTTCGCGAAGGCGACAAAGAGCGTGTTGTTGACCTAGCATCTAAGCTATCTAAGCTTGGTTACCAGCTAGACGCAACTCACGGTACAGCTGTTATCCTTGGCGAAGCGGGTATCAACCCACGTCTAGTAAACAAGGTACACGAAGGTCGTCCTCACATTCTTGACCGTATCAAGAACAACGAGTACACGTACATCGTGAACACTGCAGCTGGCCGTCAAGCGATTGAAGATTCTAAAGTTCTTCGTCGTGGCGCGTTGGCTGAGAAAGTGAACTACACGACTACGCTAAACGCTGCATTCGCGACTTGTATGGCGCACACTGCAGACGCAAAAACGTCAGTAACTTCAGTTCAAGAGCTACACGCACAAGTTAAAGCTTCTCTAGCTTAATAGACTAACGCGTATCGCTGTTAAGCGGATATAAATGCTCAAAGCCCACTCTTCGGAGTGGGCTTTTTTATGTCTGTTATCTGGTGAAAATCTGGTGATGGCTAAATGATGAATATTTGGAATAGGTTACAATCTTGTGTTTCGTTATTGCTCATCTGCCGTGAGTGGTAACTTGTCGCTATACGAGAATTTAAGGCGTTGGGTATATGGAAATCACTCTAGAAATATTGGCTATCTTGTTTGTTGTTGCAACGGCGGCAGGCTTTATTGATGCAATGGCTGGCGGCGGTGGATTGTTGACTCTACCTGCATTGCTAGCGGCCGGAGTGCCACCAACGCAAGCACTGGCAACCAATAAACTTCAAAGCTCATTTGGTAGTTTTTCTGCCAGTTGGTATTTCGTGCGCAACGGCATCGTTAGTATTAAAGAGATGCGCCTCGCGATCTTTTGTACTTTTATTGGCTCTGCAATTGGTGCCGAGTTAGTCCAGCACATTGATGCGAGTTTACTGACTAGCGTGATACCGCTGCTGCTTATCGCTATCTCTCTCTATTTCCTGTTAGCACCCCAAACTAGAGCGTCTGAAGGAAAGCAGAAGATCTCTGAGGCGATGTTTGCTTTGTGTATTGGTGGCGGAGTTGGCTTCTACGATGGCTTTTTTGGCCCAGGAACAGGTTCAATTTTCACGGTATGTTTTGTCGCTATCGGTCACTTCTCTTTAGTGGATGCAACGGCACGCACCAAGATACTTAACTTCACATCGAATATAGCCGCATTGTTCTTCTTTATTTTAGCTGGCTTGCCAATTTGGGAATTAGGATTAGTGATGGCAGTTGGTGGTTTTATGGGCGCTCAACTTGGCGCTAAAGTAGTGGTAACAAAAGGGCAGAAATGGATTCGCCCTCTTGTGATCGTGATGTCGATGTTAATGGCGTCTAAACTGCTTTGGGAACAGCATCAACAATGGATTCTATCAGTATTTTAACTCGTGGGGACTGATAGCTATTTGGTCTCACACAGATATGAATCGGTCTAATCAATCCTTGCAATTCGGGAAAGCTAAACAGGTATTGAGGCTTAATGTTGAGTGTTTTTACGATAGAAAGCGGGATCAAAGCCGGCCCCGTTCCTCCTAGCGCTAGCTGGGCTGCTGCGGTATAGGCATCCATCTCCATCAAGGGTTTAATACCAAACTTTTCTAACACTGAGAGCTGATAAGAGTTGGCAGGGTTGGTCATATCGTTGGTAATCACCAATGGAGGAAGCTCCGTTAGCGGCGACTTACTCACTATGTAAAACGGCTCATCAAATAGATGGAAGGTCATCAATCCATGATGCGGCGGCAGTAAGCCGGCACACAACCCCAAGGTCGCCTTACCAGACTGCACTCGCTCGATAATTCTTGGTGTATGGTTAGTGGTGATGGTGATGTATTTATCTTGCTGGATAAATTTCCCCATCATTTCACCTAGATAACCTGCGATCAAAGATTTAGAGCTATCTAAGGTAATAAGGGTGGTGTCTTCCAACTCTTGTTGCTCGTAGATAAGCCCTCTAAGTTCATTGAATGTAGGGCCTATGCTCTCGATTAATGCAATCGCATCCGGCGTCAGTTTTATCTGTCGGCCACTCGGCTCGATGAGCTTTTTACCTAGCTTCTTTTCTAAATTCGCAATCCGTTTGCTGACCGCTGATTGGCTGATATAAAGCAAACTGCCTGTGCGGCTCATGGTTTTTGCTTTACTCAGCACCAATAGAGTTTCGATTCCTTCGAGTAACATTGAGTGATATTCATGAAAGTTGGGAATGATTGTTTCAACTTACCTCAAACAACATTCATTCTCTAGATTTGAAACTAAAGGTTTGAACTCAGTTAGGTATTTTAAATTGTGAACGCAAAGTGTCACGAGAGCATTCGAATGGATTGCAGAGCGAGCTGGATTAAAAAAGACTCCTTTGCGGAGCCTTTCACTTTGTAACGATAGCTTATTTGATAGCAAAGGTTGGCAGTGATAAGTGCCAACGAATAGCGCCAAGCCTAATCAATAGTGTCGTGAACACGCCGGCCAAAAAGGCGGTTTCTGAGTCGTGTCCCATGTTGAGCGCCATGGTATGGAAAGTACCACCAATGATACAAGCGGTCGCATAGACTTCACTTCTTAGAATCATTGGCACTTCGCGTGCAAGCACGTCACGGATAATACCGCCGCCACAGCCTGTGATAACACCCATGATAATAGCAACCAATGCAGAATCTTGATAAATCAGTGCTTTCTCAACACCAATGCCAACAAATACAGCTAAGCCTATCGCATCACATACTGGCAGGATCCACCAGGCCAGACGCTTGGGACGTCTTACTATAATCATGGTCAGCAAGCAGGTGGTGATGATGACCCAAAGGTAGGTGGTATCGGTGATCCAAAATACGGGAGTTGCACCCAATGCCATGTCACGAATTGTACCGCCGCCAATCGCGGTTACGCTACCTAAAACGGCGACACCAAAGGGATCCATCTTAAGACGGCCAGCGACAAATACGCCTGAGACAGCAAAAATGGCAGTGCCAAATAAATCGATAATATAAAGCAGCATGGAGTCCATGATACTGGTGCTCTTATGGTTGAAATTGTAGGGACAGGTCGGTGGCGAATTGTACGAAAAAACGCAGCAAATAGTTAGTGATTTTGCCTAGCTCTATCGAAGAAATCGCATACTTGTTGGATCGCTTTCAAAGTTCTCGTCGTCGGGCGATTAATCCAGTCAGAGTTGAGTGACCAAATTTGATTTTGAGCGACTGCTGGGATCTCGTCCTCCCAAGTTTGCCACATGGTTCCATTCTCAATTGCATGCTGAGAAGTGAAGATCACTTGCGGTTTCCTTAATACAACTTGCTCAATACCAACTTGAGGATAAGGAGAAGCACTGTCTTCGAAAATATTGTGGCCGCCACAAAACTCAAACACCTCACTTGGCCAGTGCCCTTGAGCAACAGTGATGATCGGCTTCTCACTGAGCTGATAAAAGTAGTCTACGGGTCCGGCATCTTTATATTTTAGTCTCAACGCGTTGAGCTGCTCTCTGTATTGTTGAGCGTTATTTTCGCCAATACTTGGATCGCTTGCGAATTGGCTAAGTTGCTCAATATTGGTCGCGATGTTATCTAGGCTCTTGGTTTTTGAGTAATAAATATTAAAACCAAATTGCTCCAGTTTCGCGAGTTCTCTGGGCGGGTTTCCAGCTGGCCATGCGAGAATGAGATCCGGTTGCAGGGCGATGATCTTCTCAACCTTGATGCCTTGGTAATTCGCCACTTTCTCTAGTTTGTCAGCTTGTAGTGGATAATCACTTCGCTCACTCACCGCAACAAGCTTATCACCTAAACCAGCGCTGTATGCGAGTTCAGTGGCATGAGGAGCAAGGCTAACCACACGTTGAGCTGGTTGAACTTTTTCTGAAGTCAGTAGTGTTTCTTCTGCAAATGACAAAGGCAGCCATAAGCTGGAAAACAAAATAGTAAGGCTTGTAACAAGTGCTGATGGTTTCACTCTAAATCCCTTGGTGAACAAATAGTAAGATTAGGCTTTGTAAAAATATCCAGATAGCGATGCGACCAAACAGCAGTTTTTGAACTTGAGACAAGTGCAGCGCTGAAGGGGCGACTCTGCCGCCTAATTTTGCTCGAATAGCTTTGGTGTTGTCGTAAATCGCAGGACCGCCCAGTGACAGCTCAAGCTTGTTGCCGACAGCTGTAATCAACCATGCAGGGCCGGGCAATGGCCAAGAGCGACTCTGAACGAGCATCATCTTGAATGTGTGAGACGCTTTATCGCCACATACAATCATCAAGGCAAACAAGCGCATTGGTATGAATTCTAGGATAGCGACAATCTTGATTGCCGTTGATCCAAATGGAGAAAATCGCTTTCGACTTGGTGACCATGCACGCGCTAACTCAACAATCAGGCGATACATTAACGCGGCGATTCCACCACCAATGGCGTACCAGAATAAAACACAAACCACATTACGAGCGTAACCCATGATGATAGTTTCAGCCGCGGCTTTGCCAAGTCCAAGTGATGACAGTGATTCAGTTTGACGGTTAACAATCGGAGCCAATAACTGGCGAGCCGCGGCTTTATCTTCTCGGCCAAGTGCTTTGATCAACTGATTTGCCAACTTTTCATTGTTACGCCAATCAATAGCGAGTAACAACAGCGCTAATTCAAACAGTTGTGATTGCCAAACCAGTGGCTGCAGTGCCAATAGAATAACCAGAGTCGGCAAGACCATTAACCCCCAAGCTAAAGTGCCTGAGATTAAGCTTTGGGAATAATTTTGATTGTTATTAACCTTGGTTGCTAAAAGTTCAGCAAACTTATGCCATAAGGTCGTGGGATGTGCGGCATGGGGGATAGGTAAAATTAAATGAAAAAGCAGTGCTCCCCACATTACAAGGAGCACGCCATTTGCAAATACCTGATCAAACAGTGTTTGCATGTCTAGTCGCTTACTTTAGTAGGGCAACCATCTTGATAACCATCTCAGAAGAGCTTTGTGCTGCTAGTGGCAGGAACTCTTCGAAGCTCATTGGTGATTCTTTGTCTGCAACGTCAGAGATTGCACGAACAACCACGAATGGTACTTGGAATTGGTGACAAGCTTGAGCGATAGCCGATGCTTCCATCTCTACAGCAACCACTGATGGGAAGTGCTTGCGGATGAACGCTTGACGTTCTGCTGTGCAAACAAATGCGTCGCCAGTACAGATAAGACCGCGAACGGCGTGCTTATCTTCCATTTGTGCTAGAGCTTGTTCAGCAACAGCCATCAGTTTGTCGTCAGCTTTGAACGCTGCTGGTTGACCTGCCATTTGACCAATTTCGTAACCGAAAGCTGTAACGTCAGCATCGTGGTGACGAACTTCAGTAGAGATAACCACATCGCCAAGGTTCAGTGTTGAATCAAAACCGCCAGCAGAGCCAGTGTTTAGAACGACACCTGGTTGGTATTCACTTAGCAGGATTGAAGTACCAACAGCGGCTGCTACTTTACCAATGCCTGATTGAAGCAAAACAACGTCAACACCATTTAGCTGACCAGAGAAAAAGGTACAACCGCCTTTATTAACTTCAGTAATGTCTGAAATTGCTGCTTTTAGGATCGCAACTTCTTGCTCCATTGCGCCAATGATGCCGATTTTCATGTGTAGTCTCTTAATAAAAAATATTTAAACAGTAGAGCGAAATTGTAACATGGAAGAGAAGTGTCGAGCGACTGCCCAGAAGCACTTCTCATCCGAATACAGACGATTTATCTGTGTATTCTTTTATCTATTTGATTAAGCCTTCGCTTTTCAAGCTAGCACGAAGTTGTTCAGCACGTTTTCGGTTTACGCCAAAGTCAGAATGGCCAGTGCGAGACTCTGAACGCACGATCAGTTTGCCATCAGTGATCTTAAGCTCTAAGTCATCGACAAAGCGCATGATACGCGAGGTGCATTCAACACGTAGGTAGTCTTCCGTTTTACTGGCTGTTTTTGCGCCCGGTAAGGTCTGCGCAACCTGCTCAATGGCATCTAATTTTGCTGAATCTGATAACTCAAACGAGGCCAATGCATGCTGTTCACGGTCATCTTGAGTTGAAACGCAGTTTGGTTTGTCTCCACAAGGTGATGAAGTTCTGTCTTTCATGTCCGTGATTCCTTGGCTGCAAGCGGTTAGAGTTAAAAGAGATAGAGAAAGGAGAGCGGCTTTTTTCATAGTGTTTCCTATGGCTTGTTTTTAATTCTAATTGTAGTTATCGGTATTGGCTTATTTGTAATTGTTTTACGTATTTTCGTGATGCTTGTGATAAACGAATCTAATTCAAAAAAGGATCCATCATTGGATCCTTTTTTATAGTAACGAACTGAGTAATAAAGGAAACCCAATCACACTTCTAGGTAATCCAAGATCCCTTCTGCGGCTTTACGGCCTTCATCGATAGCGGTTACCACTAAGTCAGAGCCTCGAACGGCATCGCCACCAGCGAATATCTTGCTGTTGGTGGTTTGGTATTGAAACTCTTGTGTGCCGGGAGCCTTGATGCGACCCCATTGGTCGAGCTCTACACCAAATGGTTCTAGCCATTCCATTGCATGAGGTTGGAAACCAAATGCCATGATCACGGCATCAGCCTCAAGAACATGCTCACTGCCTTCAACCGGTTCAGGACGACGGCGGCCTGCCTCATCTGGTTCACCCAAGGCTGTTTTCATCACTTTAACGCCAGTCACATGACCGGATGAATCGGTTTCCAGTGCTAATGGTTGAAGGTTGAACATGAACTTCACGCCTTCCTCTTTCGCATTTTTCACCTCTCGGCGAGAGCCCGGCATGTTCGCTTCATCTCGGCGATAAGCACAAACAACATTAGCAGCGTGTTGACGAATCGACGTTCGGACACAGTCCATTGCAGTATCACCACCACCAAGCACGACTACTTTCTTGCCTTTCATGTCGATGAATGGCGTTGGGTTATCCAGTTCCATGACCTTGTAGGTATTGGAAACAAGAAATGGTAGGGCATCATAAACGCCCGGAGCTTCTTCGTTGTCTAATCCAGCACGCATATTTTTATAGGTGCCGACACCTAAGAAAACGGCATCATAATCATCGACAAGTTGTTGTAGTTGAACGTCTTTGCCGACTTCGGTATTCATTTTAAATTCGACCCCCATACCACTAAAGATACGGCGACGGTTTTCCATGATGCCTTTCTCAAGCTTGAACGATGGGATACCAAACGTCAGCAGGCCACCGATCTCAGGGTAGCGGTCAAATACCACGGCCTTCACACCGTTTCGAACTAAGATATCAGCTGCTGCAAGACCTGCTGGGCCTGCGCCGATGATCGCGACCTTTTTGTCGGTCCATTCAACGTGAGACATGTCTGGCTTCCAGCCCATCTCAAACGCTTTGTCATTGATGTACTTTTCAATGTTGCCGATGGTTACTGCGCCGAAATCATCGTTGAGGGTACAAGATCCCTCGCACAGCCGATCCTGAGGACAAACTCGTCCACACACCTCAGGTAAGCTGTTGGTTTGGTGAGACAGTTCAGCGGCTTCGATAATGCGCCCTTCATTGGCAAGCTTAAGCCACTGAGGGATGTAGTTATGAACTGGACATTTCCATTCACAGTAAGGGTTACCACAGTCTAAACAACGGTCAGCTTGCGCTTTGGCTTGTTGCTTAGTGAAAGGTTCGTAGATCTCTACAAACTCAATCTTACGTATCTTGATTGGTTTCTTCGCTGGGTCTACGCGATTCACATCAATAAATTGGTATACATTCTGGCTCATGATTGGCTCCTTCCAATTATTGCGCTTGAACACGAAGTTCAGCAGAGCTACGGCTTTGGTGACCGAGCAAGGTGTTAAGATCCGCCGTCTTTGGCTTCACTAGGTAGAACTTCGGAATCCATTCATCAAAGTTCGCCAGAATAGCTTCAGCGTGTACTGAGCCAGTCTCTTCTAAGTGCTCTGCAATCAGGCCGCGTAGATGTTCTTGGTGGATAAATAGATCAGACAGAGAAAGCGCTTCGACCGATTCGTTGTTCACACGGCCTTGGAAGTCTTCATTCTTATCCATGACATAAGCAAAACCACCCGTCATACCCGCGCCGAAGTTGACGCCAGTTGCGCCAAGAATGGCAACAATACCGCCAGTCATGTATTCACAGGCGTTGTCACCCGCACCTTCAATCACAGCAACGGTACCTGAGTTACGCACGCCAAATCGTTCGCCCGCAGTACCTGCGGCAAATAGCTTGCCTCCGGTTGCGCCATACAGACAAGTGTTGCCTATGATGGTCGCTTCGTTACAAGTAAATGCGGTGCCTTGGTGCGGCTTGATAACCACTTTGCCGCCAGCCATGCCTTTGCCAACATAGTCATTGGCATCGCCTGTCAGATATAGCTCTACGCCTCCGGCGTTCCAAACCGCAAAGGATTGGCCTGCTGTACCATCGAGATACAACTTAATTGGTGAGCCAGCCATGCCTTGGTTACCGTAACGTTTGGCAATTTCACCAGAGATACGAGCGCCAATCGAGCGATCGGTGTTGATCACGTTGTAGTAAAGGCTGGTGGATTGACGTTTCTCAATCGCATCAATTGCATCATCAAGGATCTGTTGGTTGAGCTGAGCCTTATCAAATGGTGCGTTTGGCTCAGTCCAAAACAGTGGGTGACCTTCTGGAGATACTGGAGCTTCGAGTATTGAAGAGAGATCGAGTTTGCTCTGTTTCGCAGTGAGGCCTTGAACGGCTTCAAGCAAGTCAGTACGACCAATCAGATCAGTAAGTTTTTCTACGCCAAGTTCTGCAAGGTACTGGCGAACTTCATCGGCTAGGCCTGTAAAGTAGTTCACCACCATGTCTGGTAGGCCTTTGAAGTATTCGCGGCGTAGGGTTTCATCTTGAGTCGCCACACCTGTCGCACAGTTATTTAGGTGACAGATTCGCAAGAACTTACAACCCATCGCCACCATAGGTGC
Source organism: Vibrio tasmaniensis 1F-187 (assembly GCF_000272405.2). Classification (GTDB taxonomy): domain Bacteria; phylum Pseudomonadota; class Gammaproteobacteria; order Enterobacterales; family Vibrionaceae; genus Vibrio; species Vibrio tasmaniensis_A. The sequence continues at coordinate 25,796 of NZ_AJZM02000002.1, read as the reverse complement.
GGTACCAAAACCAAAGCTCTCTGCACCTAAAATCGCGCCCTTGATAACATCGAGGCCGGTTTTTAAACCACCATCGACTTGCAGGCGGATCTTATGACGAAGCCCGTTGGCGACGAGTGCTTGTTGAGTTTCGGCTAAGCCAAGCTCCCAAGGACAACCTGCGTATTTCACTGAAGTCAGCGGGCTTGCTGCAGTACCACCGTCGTAACCGGAGATCGTAATCAAGTCGGCATAAGCTTTCGCTACACCTGTGGCAATGGTGCCTACACCCGGTTCAGATACTAACTTCACTGAAACCAAGGCTTTAGGGTTAACTTGCTTAAGGTCGAAAATCAGCTGCGCCAGATCTTCGATAGAATAAATATCGTGATGTGGAGGAGGGGAGATCAATGTTACGCCTTGAACTGAGTATCTCAGCTTGGCGATTTCTGCTGTGACTTTATGGCCCGGTAGTTGGCCACCTTCGCCCGGCTTCGCACCTTGTGCAACTTTGATTTGCAGAACATCCGCATTGGTTAAGTAATGTGGCGTCACACCAAAGCGACCGGAAGCTATCTGCTTGATACGGGAGTTACGATCAGTACCAAAGCGTCGTGGATCTTCACCACCTTCACCAGAGTTGGAGTAACCACCCAAGCGGTTCATCGCCATGGCTAGCGCTTCATGAGCTTCTGGGCTCAAGGCACCAATCGACATGGCCGCCGAGTCGAAGCGCTTAAAGAGCTCGCTACTTGGCTCGACTTGTTCTAGAGGTAGAGGTTGATCGGCTTTTTTGAGGCTCATTAAGTCGCGCAGCATAGCAGCAGGACGAGCATTAACTTGCTTCGCAAAAGATTGATAATCCGATGTTTCACCTGTCTTTACTGCGGTTTGCAAGGTGCTGACTACGTCTGGGTTGTAGGCGTGGTATTCGCCGCCATGTACGTATTTGAGTAAGCCACCATGTTCCAGTGGTTTACGCTTAGTCCATGCTTTACGAGATAGATTATAGATATCTTGTTGGAAGTCGCTAAAGCTAGCACCTTGGATACGAGTCGTTACGCCACGGAAACACAAATCAACGACATCGGTATGTAAACCGACCGCCTCAAATAACTGCGAGCAGCGATACGAAGCAATTGTCGAGATACCCATCTTCGACATGATCTTATACAGACCTTTGTTGATACCGTTTTGGTAATTTTGCAATGCAGTGCGATAGTCTTTATCTAATGAACCATCGTCCAACATTTTGCCCAGAGCTTCATAAGCGAGATACGGGTAAACCGCGGTGGCGCCGAAACCAAGCAATACTGCAAATTGGTGTGGGTCACGTGCGGTTGCTGTTTCAACCACGATGTTAGCATCACAACGTAGGTTGGTGTCTGCGAGTCGAGTTTGTACTGCACCGACAGCCATTGCTGCTGGAACGGGTAGCTTACCTTTCTCTAAACCTTTGTCTGAAAGCACAACCAAAACGGCGCCGTCACGTACATCTTGAACCGCACGATCACACAAGTCGTTGATGGCTTGTTCGAGATCTTTTTCTGCTGGGTCATAGTGCATGCTAAGAATCGTATGGCCATAATGCTTTTGATTTAATTGCAGAAGTTGCTGCATATCAGAATAAAGCAGAACGGGTGAATCAAACGTCACACGGTAAGCATGCCCATCGGTTTCACAGAACACATTCATCTCTTGGCCGATACTGGTTGCCAGAGACATAACGTGTTTTTCACGCAAAGGATCAATCGGTGGGTTGGTGACTTGAGCAAACTTCTGACGGAAATAGTCGGTGATTAGGCGCTCTTTAGAAGACAGCACTGCCATTGGCGTATCGTCGCCCATAGAACCGACCGCTTCTTGTCCCATGTCACCGAGTACACGCAGTACTTGGTCTGACTCTTCGTTGCTCATTGCAAACTGTTTTTGATAGGTCTTTAGGGTGTCATCATCAAAATTACGCTTACCGACTTGGTCATCTGCTAGTGCGGAAAACGGTGTTAATTTGTGAACGTTCTTATCCATCCACTCTTTATATGGGTGACGGCCTTTAAGATCATTGTCGATCTCGTTCGACTGCCATAGCTTACCGCGACGCGTATCAATAACGAGTAATTCACCAGGGCCAACACGTCCTTTCTCTGCCACTTCGTCTGGCGCATAATTCCAGATACCGACTTCAGATGCCAAGGTGATTAGGTTGTCTTTTGTGATCACATAGCGAGCAGGGCGTAAGCCGTTTCTGTCGAGGTTACATGCCGCATAACGGCCGTCAGACAGTACGATACCCGCAGGGCCATCCCACGGTTCCATGTGCTTGGAGTTGAAGTCGTAGAATGCACGCAGATCGGGATCCATGTCTGGGTGGTTTTGCCAAGCGGGCGGCACGAGCATGCGCATCGCTCGGAATACATCCATACCACCGGCAAGGAACAGGTCGAGCATGTTATCTAGGCTTGATGAATCTGAGCCTGTCTCATTCACAAAGGGGGCGGCCGTTTGTAAATCGGGCAGCAGTGGTGAAGAGAATTTATAGGCACGAGCTTTAGCCCACTGACGGTTACCTTCGATGGTATTGATCTCACCATTGTGCGCCAAATAGCGGAGTGGCTGAGCCAGTGGCCAACGCGGCTGAGTATTGGTTGAGAAGCGCTGGTGGAACAGGCATATTGCTGATTCCATACGTAAGTCAGCAAGATCGAGGTAAAATCTTGGAAGATCGGCCGGCATACACAAGCCTTTGTAAACCATGACTTGTGTCGAAAGGCTACAAATATAGAAATCTTTGTCTTCTGTGATCTGCTTTTCAATTCGACGACGAGCGATGTAAAGGCGTCGTTCAATATCGCGTTCACGCCACCCTGCAGGTGCTGAGATAAACACTTGCTGAATATTGGGAACAGAATCTTTGGCGATTGGGCCTAATACGTCGGTGTTGGTCGGCACGACACGCCAGCCTGCAACGGTTAAAGTCTCTTGAGCGAGCTCTTTATTGACGATGTCTTGCGCGGATAGCGCTTTGATTGGGTCTTGGCTGAAGAAAATCATGCCGACAGCGTATTGCTTGCCGAGCTTGAAATTATTCTCTTCTGCAATAATTCTGAGATAAGAGTCTGGCTTTTGTAGTAATAAGCCACAGCCATCTCCTGTTTTACCATCCGCAGCAATACCACCACGGTGTGTCATGCGATCGAGGGCTGAAATAGCAGTTCGTACCAACTTATGACTCGGTTGGCCTTCCATTTGCGCTATTAAACCAAATCCACAGTTGTCTTTTTCAAGACTAGGATCATATAGAGCCATTGCAATTCTCCCTTTTGCTTCTCTGTCATCCAGACAGTAAATGACTAACTATTCATATACTTGTTATTTTTTATAAGCTTATAGTTTGTCTTTAGCTAGTTAAAACGTTATTGGTTGTGTTAACAAAACCGATTGGTTTTATTTTCACCAGCTTTACAACGTATAGCTAATTGTGTTTAAGGTCAAGTTCATGGTTAATTATCACGCGTAAACGCGATTAACCACGTAATAATCTAAAATAGTAGAATGATATCAAAGGGATATAAAAGGTGGATGTTAATGGAATTTAACATGTGCCACGAAGGGAATGTCGCAGGAGCCGTAAGGCAGATAGAAAAAAGGCTAGCATCGAGTGCTAGCCAAACATAAAAGTTAGGAAGGGTGTTGCTTTTCCTCTAGGCTAACGTCATCGACGTTAGCCTGAGAAATATTATGCGGAAAGCATGAGTGAATCTGCTTTCGCTTCTAAGTTTGAGTTACCCATTAAGAAGTCATCAATGGCAATTGCACATTCACGACCTTCATTAATACAACGTACAACCAGAGATTGGCCAGTACGCATATCACCAGCAGCGAAAACGCCTTTCTGGTTGGTTGCAAAACCTTCAGAAGCAACGTTACCGCGCTCGTCCAGTTTAATGTCTAGTTGAGCAAGCACGCCTGTTGGCTCTGGGTGTAAGAAGCCCATTGCAAGGAATGCCATGTCACAAGGGATAACACGTTCAGAGTTCGCTACTTCATCAAAACCTGGACGTTCGCCTGGTTTCGCGTCTTGCCAAACGATGTCAGCGATACGAAGTCCGGTTACATTACCGTTATCGTCAGAGATGAACTCTTTAGTCAGGATGTTCCAATGACGTTCACAACCCTCTTCGTGAGAAGTGGTCGTTTTCATGATCATTGGGTATTGAGGCCAAGGCATATTTGCAGGGCGTTTCTCTGGTGGGATCGGCATGATCTCAACCTGAGTAATGCTTGCTGCTTTATGACGGTTTGATGTGCCCACACAGTCAGAACCCGTATCACCACCACCGATAACCACAATGTGCTTATCTTTTGCGTGAAGTTCTTCTGTCTTAAGATCTAAGTCGTTGGCTCGGCGGTTGTTTTGACCAAGGAATTCCATGGCAAAGTGAACGCCTTTCAGCTCACGACCTGGGATTGGTAAATCACGTGGAACCGTAGAACCACCCGTTAGCAATACCACATCAAATTCTTGGCGTAGCTGTTGAGCATTAACATCAACACCGATGTGTTGGTTCACTTTAAACTCAACACCAGCTTCAGCCATTAGGTTGATCTTACGATCAATCACGTCCATACCCAGTTTGAAATCTGGGATACCGAAGCGAAGTAGACCACCGACTTTCTCGTCACGTTCAAATACCGTTACCGAGTGACCAGCGCTGTTTAGCTGCTCAGCTGCGGCTAAGCCAGCAGGACCTGAACCGATAACCGCGACAGTTTTACCTGTACGAGAGCGTGGTGTCTTAGGCTTTGCGTACCCTTCACGGTACGCAGTTTCTACAATCGTTTTCTCGATATTACAGATAGTGATTGGGTCTTGGTTGATGCCAAGAACACAGGCACTTTCACAAGGAGCAGGACAAACACGACCTGTAAACTCAGGGAAGTTGTTGGTAGAGCTTAGAATGTTCCAAGCCTCTTCCCAGCTGTCACGATAAACCGCGTCATTGAATTCTGGGATGATGTTACCAATCGGACAGCCGTTGTGACAGAAAGGTACGCCACAGTCCATACAACGAGATGCTTGAGTACTGATCTTTTCACCAAACTCTTCGTTAAGTACGAACTCTTTGTTGTCTTCAATTCGAACTGACGGGTCGAGCTTTTTTGGAAGCTCACGACCGTGTTCTAAAAATCCAGTAGGCTTACCCATTATACTGCCTCCACTTCTTCCGTTTGTGCCTGTTGTGCTTCAGCTTTACGCTTCTCAAGAACTGCTTTGTAGTCGCGTGGCATTACTTTAACTAGTGATGCGACACTTACTTCAAAGTTGTCTAGGAAAGACTGAGCAACTTCACTTCCTGTGAATTCAACATGCTTCGTTAGCATATCTAGTAGAAGATCTTTATCTTCTTGTTCAATTGGATCTAGGTCTACAAGTTCTGCGTTGAGCTTGGTTTCGAAGTCGCCTGCTTTATCCCAAACATAAGCGACACCGCCACTCATACCTGCAGCAAAGTTACGACCCGTTGAGCCAAGGATAATTGCCGCGCCACCTGTCATGTATTCACAACCGTGGTCACCAACACCCTCAACAACAACCTTCGCACCAGAGTTACGAACACAGAAACGTTCGCCAGCCATACCGCGAATGAAAGATTCACCTGAGGTTGCACCGTAGAAACATACGTTACCCACAACGATGTTGTCTTCAGCAACGATAGTAGATTTCGCATCTGGGTACAGTACCAAAGTACCGCCAGACAGACCTTTACCCCAGTAATCGTTCGCGTCGCCTTCTACTTCGAACTTAACGCCTTTCGCAAGGAACGCACCGAACGATTGACCTGCACTACCGTGGAACTTAACGTTCATTGGCTGTGGTAAACCTTGGTCTTTGTAAACCTTCGAGATTTCGTTCGACAGCATCGTGCCTGCTGAACGGTCCGTGTTGATGATAGGGAACTGAGCGGTAACCGCTTCACCTTTCTCAAGCGCTGGGATTGCAGCCTGAATCAACTTACGGTCTAGAACGTCTTCAAGATTATGATTCTGTGTTGTCTGGTTGTAGATACCATCTTCTGCACGAGCCTGCTCAATGTGCAGTACTGGTGTTAGATCTAGGTTCTTGTACTTCCAGTGACCGATGTCATCACGAACTTTAAGTTTGTGCGATTGACCAACCATCTCGTCGATAGAACGGAAGCCCAGTTCAGCCATTACTTCACGTAGACCTTCAGCCATGTATTGGAAGAACGTTACTACGTCTTCTACGCGGCCGTCGAAACGCTCACGAAGAGTTTTGTTTTGTGTTGCGATACCAACAGGACATGTATTCTTGTGACACTTACGCATCATGATACAGCCTTCAACAACTAGAGCAGCTGTTGCTACGCCCCATTCTTCAGCGCCAAGTAACGTTGCGACTGCAAGGTCACGTGGTGTTTTCATCTGACCATCAGACTGAACAACGATACGGTTACGTAGGCCGTTTTTCAGTAGTGTTTGGTGCGTTTCTGCTAGACCCAGTTCCCAAGGCAGACCAGTGTGACGGATAGAAGACATCGGAGATGCACCCGTACCACCATCAAAACCTGCGATAAGTACTACGTCAGCTTTCGCTTTTGCTACACCCGATGCAATCGTACCTACGCCAGCTTCTGATACTAGCTTCACGTTGACACGGCCGTTACGGTTCGCGTTTTTCAGATCGTAGATCAGCTGAGCCAAATCTTCGATTGAGTAGATATCGTGGTGTGGCGGTGGAGAGATAAGACCTACGCCCGGAGTCGAGTGACGTGTTGCACCGATCCAATCATCAACCTTATCACCAGGTAGTTGACCACCTTCGCCAGGTTTCGCTCCTTGAGCCATCTTGATTTGAAGCTCATCAGCGTTAGATAGGTAGTAAGACGTTACACCAAAGCGACCAGAAGCCACCTGTTTGATTGCTGAACGTTCCCAGTCACCGTTTTCTTTGCGTTCGAAACGTGCTGGATCTTCACCACCTTCACCTGAGTTTGATTTCGCGCCAATGCGGTTCATTGCAACAGCCAGTGTTGAGTGAGCCTCATGTGAGATTGAACCAAAGCTCATTGCGCCGGTTGCGAAACGCTTAAGGATGTTCTCGATGGGTTCTACTTCTGCAAGAGGAATAGAGCCAGCAGGATTCTTGATGAAGTCCAGTTGACTACGTAGCGTTGCTGCGTTGTCGCCTTGGTCATCGACTGCTTTTGCGTACTTCTTGAACTGACCGTAATCTTTATTACGCGTCGATTCTTGAAGTAGAGAAATCGTTTCAGGGTTGAATAGGTGCTTCTCACCACGTTGTTTCCACTGGTAAACACCGCCAACATCAAGGATCTGAGCTGGGATTTCACGAGCTGGGTAACCAACACGGTGACGAACTAGCACTTCTCGTGCGATATCATCGATCGTTAGACCTTGGATACGAGAAACAGTACCAGTGAAGTATTTTTCAACTACTGACTTGCTTACACCAAGTGCTTCAAAGATTTGTGCACCGTGGTAAGACTGTAGCGTAGAGATCCCCATCTTAGAGAAGATCTTCAGTAGACCGCCGTTGACACCTTTACGGTAGTTATCGAATAACTCACGCGGGTGTACGTTTGGATCTAGCTTCTTCGTACGTTGCAGTTCAACAATCGTTTCAATAACTAGGTATGGGTTAACTGCGTTCGCACCGTAGCCGATAAGCGTTGCAAAGTGGTGTGTCTCGCGAGCATCGCCCGTTTCAACAACAATGTCACACTTAGCTCTTAGACCTTTACGGATAAGATGGTGGTGAACCGCGCCAACTGCCAGCATTGCTGGAATAGCGGCGTGGGTAGAGTTAACCGCACGGTCTGTCAGTAGGATGATAGAGTAGCCATCAATCACGGCGTCTTCTGCGTATTGGCAGATACGCTTAAGTGCGCGCTCTAACTTACCGTTGTCTCCGTTTGCTTGGAATACGATATCCAGCGTCTTCGCTTGAAGGTGCTCGTTATCGATTGCACGTAGCTTCTCTAACTCAGAGTTAGATAGCACAGGAGACTCAAGTTCTACTTTTTGACAGTGTTCAGGTGTTTCAGCAAGTAGGTTCTGATCCTTACCTAGGTAAGTGTTCAGAGACATAACCATACGCTCACGAATTGGATCGATTGGCGGGTTAGTTACTTGTGCAAATAATTGCTTGAAGTAGTTTGAAAGGTGCTGCGATTGATGGGAAAGAATCGCTAGCGGCCAGTCAGCCCCCATTGCAGAAAGTGGCTCGTAGCCTGTTTTCGCAAGAGGTAGAATGATTTCGTTTACTTCTTCAGAGCTCACACCAAACGATTGTTGTTTATGAAGCAACTTTTCTGGAGAAGGTTGGTTAAATTCGTTGTTCGCATCCGGTAGCTTTTTCAAGCTCAGAAGGTTCTCTTCAACCCACTTTTCGTAGGGTTGTGCTTTAGCAATACCGTCTTTCACTTCTTCGTCAGAAATGATGCGGCCTTGCTCAAGGTCAGCAACGAAGATACGACCTGGTTGTAAACGACCACGGTATTCAACGTTTTCGGGAGCGATCTCAACAACACCAGATTCAGACGCCATCACTAGGAAGTCGTCTTTCGTTACTGTGTAGCGAGAAGGGCGCAGACCGTTACGGTCAAGTGTTGCACCAACTTGAACACCATCGGTGAAACATACTGATGCCGGGCCATCCCATGGTTCCATTACGTTCGCGTGGTACTGGTAGAACGCACGACGAGTTGGATCCATGTTTTTGTTTTCTTGCCATGCTTCAGGGATCATCATCATTAATGCGTGTGGCAGAGTACGACCTGAAAGAACAAGTAGCTCAAGCGCCATATCGAAGTTTGATGAATCCGAGCTACCTTCCTGACAGATAGGAAGCAGCATGTCGATTTCAGCTTGTGTAAACAGATCCGACTCTAGGATTGCTTCACGTGCTTTCATCCAGTTTAGATTGCCGCGAACCGTATTGATTTCGCCATTATGCGCTATGTAACGGAAAGGCTGAGCCAGACGCCAACGAGGGAATGTATTGGTAGAGAAGCGAGAGTGTACAAGTGCTAGAGCTGTCACCATAGTTGGGTTTTGCAGGTCTAGGAAGTACTGAGGAACTTGTTCTGTTGTTAGCTGACCTTTGTACACCAATGTCTTGTAAGACATAGAGTTGATGTAGAAGTCGTCACCGATGTTTGACACGCTTTCTAGGCATACACGAACAGTGTAGTTACGTAGAACATACAGTTTACGCTCAAGCTCTTCTGGTGTGATACCAGGGCCGCCAGAAATAAATACGTGTTCAAATTGAGGTTCAGTGCTTAGTGGGTCAGCACCAATCATTGAATTGTCAGTTGGAAGTTCACGGTAACCGATAACTTCTAACTCAAGGCGCTGTGCATTGCGTTCTAGAATGTCACGACACTGTGCACGTTTGTATTCATCCTTAGGGAAAAGTACAACACCAACACCATATTTTTCAAAAGATGGCAGTTTAATTCCAAGCTTTACGGCTTCTTCTAGTAAGAATTCGTGTGGCTTCTGTAGCAGGATACCTGCACCATCACCAGAACACGGATCACAGCCTTGGCCGCCACGGTGTTCCATACGTGCAAGCATATCGAGTGCTTGAGTTACTACATCATGAGATTTGCGATTCTTAAGATGAGCAACAAAACCGATACCACAAGCGTCATGCTCCAATTCAGGAGTATACAGACCCTGTGAGTTCTGCTCTTGATCTACCATAGATACATCCTTCCAGTTAAATCTAGGCGCAACTTCTTTGTATAAAGTTAGCCTTGTCCTTTTATATTTATGGGTCTAAACCTGCCTATGCTGGCGGTTTGAATCCTTTCCGTATCTCGCAGGAAAAGTATTGCGAGAAAAACAATCCTTAGTGATATCCGTTTGTTTTTGACCACAAACTAGTGGTTTATATAGGTGGGGTATGGACATCACCGACTTATTGGCAAGTTTTCGATGTAAGTAAACACTCAGAAATAGCCAATATGTGTAAGTATCCTACAATTTTGTCTAGGCGAATTGCAATGAAAGTTAACCGATGTAGACCATTTTTTTCGTTTTGTTTTGAATTTAATGCCTAACAAATGTGCAACATTAGGCAAATAGAGCTTATTTTTTGCATGTTTATTGATATTTGATAGGTTGCTCGCAAAAATCCTTGCGTAAACTAATTGGTCGAATTTTGCAGGGATGTAATTTTTTTTCAAAAAAGACTGATATTCATTCTTATTTACTTGAGTGCTTTGAAAATATGCAATTACACGAGTTAGTTAATACTATCGGCCAAGATCTCCAACGTCGTTATGGCGAGAAGGTTCACAAGCTGACACTTCACGGTGGGTTTAGTTGCCCAAACCGAGACGGGACAATTGGCCGTGGCGGTTGTACCTTCTGCAATGTAGCTTCTTTTGCCGATGAACAAACTCAAGTTCAAAGTATTGCCGATCAATTAAAAGACCGTGCGGGTGAGATTGCCCGTGCTAAGAAGTATCTTGCTTACTTTCAGGCATACACCAGCACTTATGCTGAAGTGCAGGTACTCAAGAATATGTATGAAGAGGCTCTAAAAGCACCCGGAGCAGAGATTGTTGGCCTTTGTGTTGGCACGAGACCAGACTGCGTGCCTGATGCAGTACTGGACCTGCTCGCGGAGTACGTTAAGCAAGGTTACGAAATTTGGCTAGAGCTCGGCCTGCAAACAGCCAATGATAAAACCCTCAAGCGAATTAACCGCGGACACGATTTCACTGTGTATGAAACGATCACCCAGCGCGCACGTGCTTTAGGAATCAAGGTATGTACTCACCTTATTGTCGGCCTGCCCAAAGAAACCAAAGCGGATAACCTTGAAACTCTAGAGAAGGTATTAGCAGCTGGCACTGGTGGTATCAAGCTTCACGGGCTTCATATTGTTGAAGGCAGTACTATGGCTAAAGCCTGGAAGGCAGGAAAGCTAGAAGCACCAAGCCTTGAGGAGTACATTGATATCGCGAGTGAGATCATTCAACGCACACCAGCGGACGTGGTTTATCATCGTGTATCTTCTGCGGCGAGACGCCCGACACTACTCTCCCCTTTATGGTGTGAGAACCGTTGGTTGGCGATGACTGAGATTGGTCGTTTGCTTGATAAAACTGGCGCACAAGGCATTAAAACAGGCTTTGCATTCGAGTACACGCAACCTGTTTTAAACGCGACCAATTGATAGGGATGGGTGACTGTAGGTAACAGCAGATAAAACCAACAAATAGTGGTAACATTTCCCTCACAGAATTTATAAGTATAGATTGAGAGCAGATGGAACTGGTAATGACTTGGTTATGGGATAGGGCGTATGGCTACGGTATATATATCGTTGTTCTATTGCTGATAGGTCTCATCTGCTGGCATATTTATTTACGTTACCAGTCATATATTGAACAGCTTCTTCTTGCTACACCTTCACCTCTTTATTTTGTTGACATCCGAAGTGGTGAGATCTTGTACGCCAATCGCCAAGCCATGCAGTTGCTTGGTATCCGCCAAATAGGTACTCACTTTCGTTTTCCAACAGTGGAAGCTGAGAATAGTTTTCGTCATTACCTCACTGATCACATCAACTCTCGAACGTTTGAATATCTCTCGTCTTGGGTTCTTTCTGAATTTGAATCTTTTAAGATCAACTTGGTGGGTCGTAAGATCCACTTTAGAAGTAGAAAGGCTTGGATGATACATGCTTCCCCTTATAAAAGTACCAACGAAGAGATTTCCCAAGAGGTTCGTGATCTCAATGTTGCTCGTACCGCTTTGGATTCTTTATCTGAGTTGGTCTATGTCATCGATCAAAAGGGTGAATTGGTCGCGAGTAATCGAGCGTTTAAAAAGTTTTGGCATGGTCGCCCTGAAGAGGGCACTTTAAGTGTGTCTAGTGGTGCCTTAAAAGGTCGTGTCAGTGAGCGCTCATGGACCACAGACCAAGATGGTAAGGGGTGTCTCCTTGAAACCTATCAAAGTGTTTTGCTCTCGCAAAGTGGGGAAACCATAGGTACGCTCTCGATAAGTCACGATGTGACGGATTGGCATGACATGCAGCAACAACTGCGTGGGGAAATGGAAAAGCGTAAAGATACTGAAGTTGCACTTGCACAACGTGACACCATTTTACAAAACATCTTGGAAGCGAGCCCTGACTCGATTGGTATCTTCAACGAAAACATGGTTTACCAGGCGTGTAATAAGCCATTTGTGGCAGCGTTGGGTATTTCTGAAGTCAGTGATTTAGTGGGTAAACGTCTACAAGACGTAGTACCAAATAGCATTTATATGCGCGTATCAGAGAGTGATCATCAAGTGCTTCATCAAGGTAACTCGTTGCGTTACATCGACAAACTGGTTTCAAGTGATGGAGAGTTTACTTGGTATGATGTAGTGAAGTCGCCTTTTAGAGACCCTGCATCGAGTACCAATGGTGTACTGATCATGGCACGTGATATCACAGAACGTTACCTCGCCGAGCAGAAACTTGAAGAAGCCAATTTAGAGCTTGAGCGCCTCAGTTTTATGGATAGTTTAACTCAGGTATCCAATCGACGTCGCTTCGATGAGCAGCTGTCTACATTGTGGCATCATCATGTGCGTGAGAAATTGCCGTTGACGATTATGCTGTGTGACATCGACTTCTTTAAAGGCTATAACGATTTCTATGGACACCAACAAGGTGACGATGCTTTGATTCAGGTTTCACAAGCCTTTAAGCAGGTGTTGAATCGCTCTTCGGATTGCGTGGCTCGATACGGTGGTGAAGAGTTTGGCTTTATTCTCCCAAACACAACCACAGAAGGTGCGCTTATGGTCGCTCGTCGAATTCATGATGAAGTGCAAAAACTAGGATTAGCTCATGAGAAGTCGACAGTGTCAGACTCCATCACGGTGAGTATTGGTATTGTCTCTTATATACCAACACCTGATGACGAAATGGAGTCTGCTGTTGCCTTGGCTGACAGTGCGTTGTATCAAGCGAAATCTGATGGTCGAAATCGTTCGATAGTGCATCCATACTCTATTCACTAACTTTATAGAATGGGTAACTTAGTGACTCCGTCTTTTTCTTGTTTAGCATTTATATTACTTGGCTAATATTTATGTGGCTTGGCTAGTATTGATATTGCTTGGTTAGTATTAATATTGGTTGATTAACCTTCGATATTACCGCTAATCTCTTGCTGCGTGTGATGTAGCTAGCTTACCTACTTTCTTCAAACAAGGTAGAATGTTGCTAGTCTTATCGCGTGGAGCGCTAAATGAAACCCATGAAAAATCTTGCCCAGTATTACGTGGATCTGCTCGTAAAATTGGGGATTGTCCGCTTTTCTATCTTACTCGCCCTAGCGCTTGTTGCCCTTGCTGTTGTTGTACAAGTCGGTATCACCCTCGCACTCAAAGGTAATGTTGATGATATCGACATTGTCCGTTCGGTTTTCTTCGGTTTAGTGATCACACCTTGGGCGGTCTATTTTCTCTCAGTCGTGGTCGATCAACTGGAAGAGTCTCGCCAAAGGTTGGCTAAATTGGTCTCTAAGCTGGGTGACATGCGAGAGCGAGATCAAGAACTCAACAATAAACTGCAACTCAATATCGAAAAGCTCAACCAAGAAATTGAAGATCGTGAAAAAGCCGAAGAAGCGCGTGCAGAAGCAATGCATGATCTTGAGAACGAAGTGTTTCAGCGTGAGCGAACTCAGCTTGAATTAGCAGAACGTACGGCGCTGTTGCGTTCGTTTATCGATGCCTCGCCTGACCTCATTTATTATCGCAATGAAGATGGTGTGTTTTCAGGTTGCAACCGAGCGGTTGAAGAACTCACGGGCAAAACAGAAAAAGAGCTAGTTGGTTTGACGCCTTGGGATGTCTACAGCAAAGAGGTAGCCCAGCAAGTTGTTGAAACCGATAAGAAAGTCTTTGCTGACAACCAAGCTTTGACCTATGACCAATGGCTTGAATACCCCGATGGACGTAAGAGTTACTTCGAGCTGCGTAAGGTGCCTTTCTACAGTAAAGATGGTCGCCACCTTGGCTTGGTTGGTTTTGGTCGTGATATTACCGAGCGTAAAGAGCACCAAGAATCACTAGAGAAAGCCAGTCGCGATAAGACCACCTTTATTTCTACCATTAGTCACGAGTTAAGAACGCCCCTCAACGGTATCATTGGCTTGAGCCGTATGCTGCTTGATAGCCAACTGACCACCGAGCAGCGTAAACAGATGCAAACCATCAAGGTGAGCGCGGTAACATTGGGTAATATCTTTAACGATATTATCGACATGGATAAGTTCGACCGCCGTAAGCTTGAGCTATTCCCAACCCCTATCAATTTTGAAGATTTCGTTGTTGAGATCGAAAGCATTTCTGCGTTAATGGCAGAGCAGAAAGGGTTGAGGTTTGATCTAGAAAGATTGTCCGATCTCCCTTCTGCAGTTGAGGTGGATGGTACTCGTCTTAGACAGGTATTGTGGAATCTTGTAAGCAACGCGATGAAGTTCACCAAAGATGGTGGTGTCGTGATGACGGTCAGCGCTGAAATTGATGGCGATTTTGCCAACATCACGATGGAAGTAGAAGATACCGGGATAGGTATCCCTGAAAGTGAAATCGAGAAGATCTTCGCGATGTACTATCAGGTGAAATCGGGAACTGACAATTTACACGCTGTCGGTACCGGAATTGGTCTTGCTGTATCTCAACAGCTGATCAATATGATGGACGGTAACATTGAAGTCACCAGTGAAGAGGGGTTTGGTAGTACCTTTACGATTTCGATTCGAGTTCCAGTTAATCACGATACTCAGGCTTTGATCAAAACGCCAAGAAAGCAGTCCAACCTTAAGATTTTCATGGTCGAAGACATTGAGCTCAATATCACAGTAGCTCGTTCTTTACTTGAAAGCCTAGGGCATGAAGTGACAGTCGTAATGACGGGTAAAGAGGCACAAATCGTTTTCAACCCGAAAGATTATGACTTGGTATTACTGGATATCCAGTTACCAGATATGACTGGTTTCGACATTGCCCAATACTACCGCGAGAAATATAGCCAATTGCCGCCTTTGGTGGCATTAACCGCGAATGTATTAAACAATAAGCAAGAGTATTTCCAGAAAGGCATGGATGAAGCGATCAGTAAACCACTGTCGGTTCGTGCAATCCAGGATGTCATCAGCGAGTTGATTGAGGATGCCCCAGAGGTTATTGAGAAAGCCGAGGGTATTGATACAGCAAAGGATGTTGAAAAAGTAGCAGGTGTTGAGAAAGTAACAGCGAGTAAGCCGGCTCTTTCAACGATTGATACCACTTTGCTTGATATTGATATGCTAGAGTCTTATGTTGACATTGTCGGGTCGAAACCTGTTTTGGATAGCATCGTGATGTTTGAAGATATGATGCCGGAATATATGGAAATATTGAATTCCAATATGGTTGCGAAAGATCAAGACAGTATCGTTTCTGAGGCACACAAGATTAAAGGTGCAGCAGGTTCCATTGGCCTGAAACGCATACAGCAAGTTGCTCAGAAAGCTCAATCTCCAGATATGCCTGCGTGGTGGGAGAACATTTCAGATTGGGTTGATGAAATAAATAACGAATACCAAAATGATATTGAAGTCTTAAAGAGTTGGTTAAATCAAAGGTAGAAGAATAATGAAAAAATTAGCATTCGCCGCATGCGTTGTGGCATTAGCGGGTTGTTCTGCACCACAAGTAGAATGGCAGCAAGATAATCAAGTAGAAGTATCTGCAGCGACAGTCACAATGAAAAGCAACCTGTGGCACAACAAAATGCCTACGATTGGGGAGGCTCAAGACAAGACTCTACATGGTGCTATCTACCTAGAATCTGACTCACAATTACCAGCAACACTTGCGGTTGAGAGTGTGACGGTTAAACAGGGTGCAGATACCTTGTTGGTAACAGCTGACGATCTAGATTTAAGAACACACAGTGAAACGCAGTGGGAAGTAGCTTTTGTATGGCAGTTAGAGATCGACAGTGATAAGCCTGTTGATGTTGCGATTGAACTCAAAGATGGCGAAACCGTGAAGTGGTTAGTCGAGAAAGACGTTAAGGTAGATACGGTTTACTAAAGCCTTAGCGAACAATAAACAATAAAAAAGGGAGAATGCGTTGGCATTCTCCCTTTTTAATAACGATTGATCACGCTTCGATTGCTAGAAGTACTAACTGTTTATAAGTACTAACTGGTTAGAGTGCTATCGGTTTAGAAGTACTAATCGACGGCAAGAACTAAACGGCCAGAAGCGCGAATCGAATTAGTCTTCTAGGTCACCACAAAAGCGGTAGCCTTCACCGTGAATCGTCGCGATGATTTCTGGCGTACCAGAAACAGATTCAAAGTGCTTACGAATACGACGGATTGTTACGTCTACAGTACGATCGTGTGGCTTAAGCTCACGGCCAGTCATCTTCTTAAGAAGGTCTGCACGTGTTTGGATCTTACCTGGGTTCTCACAGAAGTGAAGTAGAGCACGGAACTCTGAACGAGGTAGCTTGTAGCCTTCGCCATCTGGGCTAACCAGAGAACGACTGTTGATATCTAGTACCCAACCATTGAACTCGTACTTCTCAACGCTACGCTTTTCTTCTTGAACAGAGCTTGTGCTCATTGAACGGTTCAGAAGGTTGCGTGCACGGATAGTCAGCTCACGAGGGTTGAAAGGCTTAGTGATGTAGTCATCTGCGCCGATCTCTAGGCCAAGGATCTTATCAACTTCATTATCACGACCTGTTAAGAACATAAGCGCTACGTTTGCTTGCTCACGCAGTTCACGAGCAAGTAGTAGGCCATTCTTACCTGGAAGGTTGATGTCCATAATTACAAGGTTAACTTGGTTGTCAGATAGCACTTGGTGCATCTCTTCACCGTCGCTAGCCTCAAAAACAGCATATCCCTCTGCTTCAAAAATACTCTTTAGAGTGTTACGAGTTACTTGCTCATCTTCAACGATAAGAATCTGCGGGGTTTGCATTTGGCGGTACCTAAATTTGTGACGAAACTGTGCTAATAGAATAAATTCTAGGCAAAACATAACATACAGGTAATGTATTTTTGATGATAACTTAAAGTTTTCAAAAAAACACTTACTTCCAGCTATCTGCCTTCCTTGAAGTATTGCCCAATAACGTAGATCCAGTACGCCTTTCAATCATTCTTTTAGTGATTTAAGAGGATTCTATAATGTTAACAGCATGCTAACAACGCGAGAATGTTAATTCCATTCACTTTGTTGATTTACATCAATTGCCGTATCGCAACAAACTTTAATAGTATGGCTACAACTTAACCAATGTTATGGTGACTATTTAGCACCAAAATAAGAATGATTATTCGAGATGTTTCGCACATCTTACTTGCTAAAGACCGGACTATGAACCAAGGAAGCTGAAAGCTATCCTTAGAGTCTAGTAGATAAATATGCTCAATCAACTTTTATTTCGTATTAAATTGGGCATAGAGCAATGAAAACAAAGGATTAATTTTAATAATATATAAAAGCATAGAGGCTCACCTGACTTAATAGGTTTGCCTTACTCACGGAGGATATATGCACGATATAACACCTGACTTATGTGATGAGTTTGAAAGCAAAGTCACGCTACTGAATATGCCATTACAGAACTTCGGCCAGCGTGGTGCGTTCTGGGGGAAAATTGTAACAGTTCGTTGTTATCACGATAATTCCAAGGTTCGTGAAGTTTTAGAGACCGATGGCTGCGGCAAAGTACTCGTTGTAGACGGTAATGGCTCGTGTCAAAAAGCGTTACTTGGCGACCAATTGGCTATTCTAGCCATCGAAAATGGTTGGGAAGGCGTCATTGTGAATGGTGCGGTGCGTGATGTTGCGATGATGGCGCAGATGGATCTTGGTATTCAAGCTCTCGGAGCCTCTCCATTTAAAACCGAGAAGCACGGTGTTGGGCAAGTGAATGTGACGCTCTCTATACACAATCAACTGATTCAGCCCGGTGATTACATTTATGCCGATTGGAATGGTGTGTTAATTTCAACGGAATTGTTGATTGAATCTTAACGGGCTCATCAATAAAGAAGTGGGATAGATTAGAAGCGAAACCCTAATCCTACCTCAACACCTTGTTGCCACTCTTCATAATCAAGGGTGGCATGCATATCTAGATTGTCGGTTAGCTGCACGCGGCTAGAAAGCTCTGCGGCTACCGATTTCTCACTGTCTTCGGTTTCATTGTTATAGGTGTGTAGAGAGCTGTTGAAAGAGACTCTTTCGGAAAACTGATAACTAACACCACTCAAGAATCCACTCTCATATTTCAGTGCAGCAGTGTTGATTCGTGTACCGAAATAAAGATCCACATCAGAAAACAAGCTATAAGAATAGCCACTGTCTACTGTCCAAGTATCAAAGCTTTCACTCGATGCACTTTGCGTGGAGATAAAAAACTTATGGGCAGAGCTATCGATTTGACTGGGGAGCAAAGGCAAACTGCTCAGTAGCGGTAAACTGTTCGCTGAACAAACAACAGGCATAGCAAAGACTAAAAGAATAAGTAATCTCTTCATTTCCCACTCCTGATGTCATTATTATTGTTTTTCGAACGTTATTGTTCAATTAAAGCACAGGACTTGTATGTTCGCTGTACTATCGATAGAGCATTTTGTTATGACTATATATGCAACTGATTACTTCTGTTTGTTTGATGAGTTAATCCACTCTCTGAATGGCAGGTTGATGCAGGGTGTTTTATCTCTTAAATGAAGGTTTGCTCTGAAAAACGGTGTGAATGTAAAAAAAACGCAACTTTTCATTGACGCATAGTAGTAAAAATTGATACACGTAGAGTAAAGCACAAGCAGAGAATTTGATATGCAGCATGTAAGCCACCTAGTAATGACCACCACCATTATTATTACCGACATTCACATTGTTGGGGCAGGCTGCTAAGTAACGGATTTTAAAAAAAAGGCCTGTATCCAACAAGATACAGGCCTTTTTTTGTACCATTTTTATGACTTATGGAGAAAGGGATGCGCGTTTTAAAGTTTGGAGGTTCATCATTAGCTGATGCAGATCGTTTTTTACGAGCAGCTGATATCATCGCTAATAATGCCCAGCAAGAAGAGCTAGCCGTTGTACTATCGGCTCCAGGAAAAACAACCAATAAGTTGGTCGCTGTTATTGAAGCTGCACTGAAAAACGGTGAAGCTGACACACAGATTTCAGAGATAGAATCATCATTTTCTGCGCTGTTTGCAGAGATTCAAGCGGTATTGCCGTCAGTAGATGGCTCTGCGTTTCAAGAGCAAGTCGATACCTCTCTTGCTCAACTTAAGCAGTTCGTGAATGGTATTAACCTACTGGGCATGTGCCCGAATCACGTAAATGCTCGTATCATTAGTAAAGGTGAGCGAGTTTCAATCCAGCTAATGAAAGCGGTGCTGGAAGCGAAAGGCCAACCAGCAAGCCTGATTGACCCTGTGGAATACCTCTATGCTCAAGGTGATCATCTTGAAGCTATGGTGGATGTGGATGTTTCAACTCAGAACTTCCGCCAATCACCGCTTCCTAAAGGTCACGTAAATATCATGCCGGGCTTTACTGCTGGTAATGAAAAAGGCGAGCTAGTAACGCTTGGCCGTAACGGCTCTGACTACTCAGCTGCAGTTCTAGCGGCATGTCTACGTGCTGATTGCTGTGAGATTTGGACTGACGTCGATGGTGTTTACAACTGTGACCCACGCTTAGTGGATGATGCCCGTCTTCTTAAATCACTTAGCTACCAAGAAGCGATGGAGCTATCTTACTTCGGTGCTTCTGTTCTACACCCGAAAACAATTGCACCTATCGCACAATTCCATATTCCATGCCTGATCAAAAACAGCTTCAACCCACAGGGTGCCGGCACTTTGATTGGCCAAGACACTGGCGAAGATAACCTGGCGATCAAAGGTATCACTACGCTAAGTGACCTAACGATGGTTAACGTATCAGGCCCAGGTATGAAAGGCATGGTAGGCATGGCGAGTCGTGTATTCGGCGCGATGTCTTCTGCAGGCGTTTCTATCGTTCTTATTACTCAATCTTCTTCTGAGTACAGCATCAGCTTCTGTATTGAATCGGCTGACAAAGTGAAAGCGAAGCAAGTGTTATCAGATGCGTTTGAACTCGAACTTAAAGATGGCCTATTAGAGCCAGTTGAGTTCATGGATGATGTTGCGATTGTGACGCTGGTGGGTGACGGTATGCGTACATCACGTGGCGTTGCTTCTCAGTTCTTCTCTTCTTTAGCTGAAGTGAACGTTAACATCGTTGCTATTGCTCAAGGCTCTTCAGAGCGCGCTATCTCTGCGGTTATCCCGGAAGATAAAATCTCAGAAGCAATCAAAGCGTGTCATGAAAACCTATTTAACTCTAAGCACTTCCTTGACGTCTTCGTTGTCGGTGTTGGCGGTGTTGGTGGTGAGCTTGTTGACCAGATCCAACGTCAACAAGGCAAACTGGCTGAAAAAGGCATCGTGATTCGCGTATGTGGTTTAGCAAACAGCAAAGGCTTGCTGCTAGACAGCGATGGTCTACCGCTAGAACAGTGGCGTGATCGTATGTCGAGTGCGACAGAAGAGTTTAGCCTAGCGCGTTTAGCGGCACTTGTTCAACGTAATCACATCATCAACCCTGTGTTGGTTGACTGTACGTCTAGCGAAGGTATTGCAGGACAATACGCAGATTTCCTCGCGGCTGGTTTCCACGTTGTAACACCAAACAAAAAAGCCAACACAGCAAGCATGGCTTACTACCATCAGCTTCGTGAAGTGGCGCGTAACTCTCGTCGTAAGTTGATGTACGAGACAACAGTAGGCGCAGGTCTACCGGTAATCGAAAACTTACAGAACCTAATCTCTGCAGGTGATGAGCTTGAGAAGTTCAACGGTATTCTTTCTGGTTCACTGTCTTACATCTTCGGTAAGCTGGATGAGGGTATGACACTCAGCCAAGCAACCAACATTGCTAAAGATAACGGCTTCACTGAGCCGGATCCTCGTGATGATCTGTCTGGTATGGACGTTGCGCGTAAGCTGCTTATTCTTGCTCGTGAAGCGGGTATGGCACTTGAGCTTGAAGATGTTGAAGTTGACCAAGCATTGCCACCGGGTTTTGATGACTCAGGTACAGTTGACGAGTTCATGGCTCGCTTGCCAGAAGCGGATGCATACTTCAAAGAGCAGTCAGCTATCGCAGCAGAAGAAGGCAAAGTACTTCGTTATGTGGGTGAGATCGCTGAAGGTAAATGTAAGGTTCGTATCGCAGCTGTTGATGGCGATGACCCAATGTTTAAGATTAAAGATGGCGAGAACGCTCTGGCATTCTACAGCCGTTACTACCAGCCAATCCCGCTCGTTCTGCGTGGCTACGGTGCAGGTACTGAAGTTACAGCAGCAGGCGTATTCTCTGATGTGATGCGTACTCTTGGTTGGAAATTAGGAGTTTAGGAATGAGTTCAAGTGATATGGATGTTGTCGTTTATGCTCCTGCATCAATCGGCAATGTCAGTGTAGGTTTTGATGTGCTGGGGGCCGCTGTGTCTCCAGTGGATGGCACATTGCTTGGTGACCGAGTAATGGTGAAAGCCGGTGATGAACCATTCTCGCTAAAAACAGCAGGCAGCTTTGTTTCTAAGCTGCCAACTGAAACCAAAGAAAATATTGTCTACGACTGCTGGGTTGTGTTCTCTCGCGAGTTAGACAAGAAAGGTATCTCAGTTAAGTCTCTAGAGATGACGCTAGAGAAGAACATGCCTATCGGCTCTGGTTTAGGATCAAGTGCATGTTCAATTGTCGCAGCACTAGATGCTTTGAACCGTTTTCATGGTCAACCGTTGAATGAAACTGAACTGCTTGCTCTTATGGGTGAAATGGAAGGTAAGATTTCAGGTGGCATACATTACGATAACGTAGCGCCATGTTACCTTGGTGGTGTGCAATTAATGTTGGAAGAGCTTGGCATTATTAGCCAAGAGGTTCCATGTTTTGACGATTGGTATTGGGTAATGGCGTACCCGGGCATCAAGGTTTCAACGGCTGAAGCGCGAGAGATCTTGCCTTCTCAGTATCGCCGTCAAGATGTGATTGCCCATGGTCGTCATTTAGCGGGCTTTATTCATGCTTGTCACTCTGGTCAGCCGGAGCTAGCCGCTAAGATGATCAAAGACGTGATTGCTGAACCATATCGTGAGAAACTGCTTCCAGGGTTTGCTGATGCACGTAAATATGCAACGTCAGCAGGAGCATTAGCTACTGGAATTTCTGGTAGTGGCCCTACGCTATTTAGCATTTGCAAAGAACAAGATGTCGCCGAGCGTGTTGCACGCTGGTTAGAACAACACTACGTACAAAATGAAGAAGGATTCGTCCACGTTTGTCGCTTAGATAAACAAGGTTCGATCGTTACAGGAAGTGAGTTATGAAGCTGTACAACATCAAAGAAAACGATGAGCAAGTCTCTTTTGGCCAAGCCGTTCGTCAAGGTCTAGGTCGTAATCAAGGTCTATTTTTCCCATCAGAGCTGCCTAAGTTCGATGACATCGATGCACTACTTGCAGAGGACTTTGTCCCTCGTAGTTCAAAGATTCTTTCTGCTCTAATTGGTGATGAGTTACCAAAAGAACAGATCGATCAACTAGTGGATGCGGCATTCCAATTCCCAGCACCGATCAACCAAGTGAAAGACGGTGTTTACGCACTTGAACTGTTTCACGGTCCAACGTTAGCATTTAAAGATTTCGGTGGCCGTTTTATGGCTCAATCTTTGGCTGCGGTTTCTGATGGCGGTCAAATCACAATCTTAACGGCAACATCGGGTGATACTGGCGCTGCGGTTGCACACGCATTCTACGGCATGGAAAACATCAACGTTGTTATCCTATACCCGAAAGGCAAGATCAGCCCACTGCAAGAAAAGCTATTCTGTACGCTAGGTAAGAACATTCACACTGTAGCGATTGATGGCGATTTTGATGCGTGTCAGGCATTAGTAAAAGACGCGTTTGACGATGCTGAACTGCGTAAAGAAATTGGCTTAAACTCAGCAAACTCAATCAACATCAGCCGTTTGATGGCTCAGATCTGTTATTACTTTGAGGCGGCTTCTCAGCTAACCAAAGAGCAACGTGAAAATCTGGTTATCTCTGTACCAAGTGGTAACTTTGGTAACCTAACTGCGGGTCTATTAGCGAAAGCGCTAGGCTTACCGGTTAAACGCTTCATTGCAGCAACCAACGAAAACGACACGGTTCCCCGTTACCTAGAAACAGGTCAATGGGATCCAAAACCAACGGTTGCGACAACATCGAACGCGATGGACGTGAGCCAACCAAACAACTGGCCACGTATCGAAGAGCTTTGCCAACTGAAAGGTTGGGGACTGGATACTTTGGGTAAAGGTAAAGTATCTGATGAGCAGAGTGCTGAATCAGTACGTGATCTAAAAGCTCAAGGTTACCTGTGTGAACCTCATGGTGCGATTGCTTACCGTCTATTGGAAGAGCAACTGCAAGAGAACGAGACAGGCCTGTTCTTATGTACGGCACACCCTGCGAAATTCAAAGAAGTGGTTGATGACATCTTAGGTACTGACATTGAACTGCCAGGTCCGCTAGCAAAACACGCGGTGATGGAGTTGTTGTCTGAAGATCTAGATAACGATTTTGAAGCGCTAAAAGCAGTGCTTCGTCGAGTTCAACCGTAACCTACACCAGTATTGTTGAACAAATAAAAACGGCGCTCAATGAGCGCCGTTTTTGTATTCTAATTCAAGCTCTAAAAATTATAGAGACTCAGTGAACGTACGTGCGATAACGTCACGTTGTTGTTCAGTAGTTAGAGAGTTGAAACGTACAGCGTAACCCGATACACGGATAGTTAGCTGTGGGTAGTTCTCTGGGTGAGCAACGGCATCTTCTAGCGTTTCACGCTTAAGAACGTTAACGTTTAGGTGTTGACCACCTTCGATGCGTGGTGCTGCTTCGATAGCAACTTCACGGCTTTCGTACTCGCCTAGGTCTGCTGCTGAGATAACTTGGTCAGCTTCGAAACCTGAAGTAGCAACAACACAACGAGCTTCGTTCTTCTCGCTGTCTAGTAGCCAGATTGAGTTTAGTAGGTCGTCGTTTGCTGCTTTAGTAATTTGAATACCTTGGATCATAACTATCTCCTAGTCCACTTTATGTGGTTTGATTATGGTGTTAACTTTCGAATTTTATTGAGCTGAGTAATATATACCTAGTTTGTGGTAGTTTAATATTGATTTAAGTCAAAAAACAACCAAAAACCTCATTTTTTTCAAGGTGATTACTTTGAGTTAAATCAATAAAACCTTTGAAAACAAAGTAATTACAAAATATTTTAAAGTATAAAAAATATTTAACAGTGGAATTTGTTGTTAATTTACTACATTTGTTGTGTTTTTATTGACCTGTAAGTGATACGACCCTTTAATTATTAAGCATCCTGAAAGTGTAAAGTGATTTAATGACAAACAATAATTCATCTTCAAAACCTGAAACTAATATTAAGTTTATTGGTGCGCATGTGTCTGCTGCTGGTGGTGTTGATCAGGCGCCAATGCGCGCAAGAGAGATTGGCGCCAATGCTTTTGCACTGTTCACCAAAAACCAAAGACAGTGGGCAGCAAAGCCGCTGGAAGCGAAAACCATTAGTGCGTTTAAAGCCAACTGTAAGATGTTGGGCTTTAGTGCTGAGAATATTCTTCCTCATGACTCCTACCTTATTAACCTAGGAGCACCAGAAGAAGAGAAGCTAGAGAAATCACGTGCGGCTTTTATTGATGAAATGGAGCGTTGTAACCAACTAGGACTCACGCTTTTGAATTTTCATCCTGGGAGTCATTTGAAGAAAATCTCAGAAAGCGAATGTTTGGCCAAGATCGCTGAGTCTATCAACTTGGCTCATCAAGCGGTGCCTGATGTGATTGCGGTGATTGAGAATACCTCAGGGCAGGGGACGAACCTTGGCTGGAAGTTTGAGCAACTAGCAGAGATCATCGACCAAGTAGAAGATAAATCACGCGTTGGTGTGTGTTTAGACACTTGCCATACTTTTACAGCCGGTTATGACTTACGAACAAAAGAAGCGTGTGAGCAGACTTTTGCTGAGTTCGAGCGCATTGTGGGTATGCACTATCTAAGAGCAATGCACATCAATGATTCAAAAGCTGAGTTTGCGAGCCGAGTCGATCGACATCATTCTTTAGGAAAAGGCGAGATTGGCTGGGATTGTTTTGAGTATATTGCCTCGGATTCTCGCTTTAATGGTATCCCTCTTATCTTGGAAACCATTGATTCGACGATCTGGAAAGAGGAAATTCAACAACTTAGAATGTTTCATCGCTCAGCAACGCTAGCGAGCGAAGAAGCGTAATAATAGAGGGAATAATTAATTTCCTTCTACTCCTAAAAATTGGCACCTTTCTTTCATAGTATTAAAGTGAATATGTAGTTCACGATGTCTTAGAGGAGGTGCCTTTATGTATTCACAAGCCCAAACTTCAACTGTATCTGCTGCTCGCCGTTTACCAACCCCAAACCGTCATGTGCATAACCACGGTCACCATCGTACACAGCAGAAAAGTGGTTAATCGAGATAAACACAACTTGAACTGATTATTATGATTCATCAACAAGTGAACCCTACACATCATGTTTATTGATAGCTGTATGAGGTATAAATAGGGCGTGTTGATCTTTC
>NZ_AJZM02000001.1 GCF_000272405.2 Vibrio tasmaniensis 1F-187 | reverse complement strand
CTGAACTTATTAAGTTCAGCGCCTTTTTGTTAGGGCATTTTATATCGGCATCTCTATCTTAGCTTGTATCAGTCTAGATAGAGTGTTTCTTTAAGTTAAGCTGCCATTGGAACCAATACCAGCGTACCAAAGATAACCGTGATAAGACCACAGATTACTGGAACAGAAGTACGTTTTACAACTTCAAACGGGCTGATTTTACCCATACCCGATGTCGCAACAATTACGCCAGATACTGGAGAAATGGTACGGCCTAAGTTAGAAGCTTGAAGCATAGGGATGATTAGGAACGCTGGGTTCAAGCCCATTTTCGCCGCTAGTGATGGAGCCAGCTCTACGAATGCATAGAAAGGCGCGTTACCAGAACCTGTCGCGATAGCTGCAGCAACCGTTAAACCTGTTAGGATAAGCATCAATGCGATACCGCCTGCGCCTGCCGATTCAGCAAGACCGATTAGGTTATCAATTGCACCGATAGACATTAGACCTTGAGCAAATACGCCCGCCGCAACCAACAACATTACCACGCCTTTGAACGCGTCAGCCATGCCTTGGTAGCAAGAATCTAAGTCTTCTAATGTTTTCTCGCCGTCAAACTTCTTAACAACGTAATCGATAACTGCGCCCACGAAGATAGAACCTACCACAATAGTGTAGATATCAAGTGAAAGCCCCGGAATCGTACGGCCGTTGAATAGGAAAACGCCGATGATAGGTAGGAATGGCAGTGCAGCGTAGAAAGCCGGTGCTGTTGTTTCGATTTCCGAAACGTCTACTTTTTCCATTGGCGTGTTTTCTTTTTTATCTAGGTATTTGTTCCAGAAGAAAGCCGCGCCAGCCATCACGATGATTGCACAGATAGAAACAGGCAATACTGTTTGAACAGCAAACACATCAAGAGACATGCCTGATTTTTCAGCTGCGATAACCACATCACCAGAGGTTGGTGAAAGAATGATGGCTGCAGGTGACGCACAAACCGCCACGGCTGCTGGGCGAGAAATACCCATTGCCGTCATCATTGGGAATAGGGTTGCCATCAATAGCACACCAAGACCCGTTGCAGAACTTACCGCTAGAGACATTAGACACGCTACGATGTAAGCCGCTACAAGAAGCACATAGGGAGATTTGATAGCAGCAAGCGGTTTAGAGAACTGTTTCACTACTACGTTGTTAGCACCAATGTGCGTCATGTAAGAAGCAAAACCACAAAGAAGCATGATCTGCATTCCGAGGCCTCCACCTCTATATTGTAACATATACTTAACAAACTCTAGTGAGTCGGTAACCATGTTACCTGTTGAGGCGACTTTAGCTGGTAAGACTGTGTGACCAATAAGGCCAGTAATAAGAAGTAGGGCAAGGCCAGCAGTTAGTAATACGCCTGCCGCTTTATAGCCTTTCACAATAAAGTAACCAACAGCGATGGTAATTACTAATCCGATCAAGAGCTCTAACATAGAAATCTCCACAAAGTTTAAAAAGTATAAGAAAGTGTTTCAGAATATGACAATGAATGTACAGAAAACTGCACTGTGGCACGAGGCATAGTTGAGGTTGGTATGATCTAAGACAAACATTTTTTTCTATGTTAATTGTGGTTGTAAATATTGATTAACTACTGTTGTTTGGGTGTTAATAAACAAATTTTGTGACTCCCTAGAATATAACTTGGATCACCTTTGCTTGTTTTAGTTTCATATGACAGGAAGGGTTGGATAACTTTAGCCGTTGATGTGCAAATGGTGATAATAGCGAGAAAAAGAGAGTTATGTGGGGCAAGAGACGAACGGGCGATTTGATGTGGGAAGCACAATCAAAGTGTTACAGCCTTATGATGTTTTAGAGTGGTTTTAATGCTATCGAGCACTTCGCGTTGAAGCCTGGAGGGAGATTTAATTCTCGGTGATCAAATCACACAACGCGTATCTGGTGTGTGATTTGGTATTAAAGGTAAAAGAAGCTCTAAGTGTGGAAGAGCTTCTTTGGTGCATTCGTTTAGGTAAACCAAAGCCTATAGTATTGCTTACCTTTGGCGTCTTGCGACCAAAGTAAATCGGTAATCGTTAGACGTGAAGTAGTTACGGCTGTATTCAAACACCGTGTTATTGACAAGGTAACCGCGAGTACGTTTTTCAATGATAGGCTGAGCTGGGTCAATACCTAGCTGTTTCGCAACATCTTCAGGCGGAAGAATCGGCACCAATTCTTGCTCACTTCTATCAATCACCATGCCTTTGGTGTTCTCAATAAAGTCGTACTTTGATGTCTGCATCACTTGATAGGTGAGATCTGGGAATAGGGCAACAGGTAACCAAGTTTCTTCAACCGTGATTGGATTGTTGTCTATGAAACGAACACGCTTTACGTAGAAAACCAATTCGCCTTCTTTGATATCTAAATGCTCAGACATCGCCAAAGAACACGGCTTCATTTCAAAGGCCAGAACGTCACTGTGTGTAACCACATCCAAATGCGCCCACTTTTCTTGAAAGCTCGACTGTTTGTAGATGTCGTAATTGATCTTGTTCTCTTTGACGTAAGTGCCGCTGCCTTGAACGCTTTCAAGCTCATCGTTTTCGATCAGTAGTTTCAGCGCTTGTCTAACCGTTACACGGCTTACCGAGAATACTTCACGCAATTGCGCTTCTGTTGGGAGTGCTTCTCCAACTTTATATTCTCCAGAACTGATTTTTTCTCTTATTGCATCTGCGATTTGGCGATACATCGGGAGTCTTGCCATTTTTGCCTCATTTGTGCGCTAGAACAACTAGACTTTGATTAACAACCTGTACCTTAAATACGTAAATTTGCTCTATATAAGCCTTGCTTTAAAGGTTAGTGTGAGCGTCGTATCGGCGTTTTGTAGTACATATAATACAAATTAAACGATACATAACAAGCTTTCTTAAAGGAATTACCAATATGATTTAAATACAAATTAAATACAAATATGTATTGGTGAGATCGTGATCACGGATTAAATGTCTTGAAGTTGTATTATTCTTCTCGTCGGCAGGGACGACTGTCGTACTAATCCGTGACTATGGGACAAAGGTTATGAAACTTACTACTCTAACGAATAAGTCGCTCGTAAATCTGCAAACTACGTTTAGCAGTCGAGAAGAAGCGATTTACGCACTTGCTGACCAACTGGATCAGCAAGGCAAACTGCATAACAAGCAAGAGTACCTTGATGCAGTATTTGCTCGTGAAGAGCAAGGCCCGACAGCGCTTGGTGAAGGCCTAGCAGTACCGCATGGCAAGACTGATGCGGTTAAAGAAGCTGGCTTCGCTGTAGCAACGCTTAAAGAAGACATGAAATGGAAAGGCTTGGATGAAGACGAAGATGTAAATCTTATCTTCCTAATTGCGATTCCAAATGCAGAAGCGGGTTCTACCCACATGCATCTGCTCACTGCATTGACAACTACATTGGTTGATGACGATGTTCGCGAAGCGGTATTAAAAGCGACAACCGCTGAAAAAATCTTCGCGCTTCTTGATGGCGACAATCAACAAGATGAAAAACAAGACAACTTAGATACAAATGCCCCGGCAATTGTATGTGTGACGGCTTGCCCAGCAGGCATTGCTCATACCTATATGGCGGCAGAGTATCTTGAAAAGGCGGGCAAAAAGCTTGGCTATAACGTGCATGTTGAAAAACAGGGCGCAAACGGTATAGAAGATCGCTTAACGGCTGAGCAATTAAACAATGCTGTGGCTTGTGTTTTTGCTGCTGAAGTGGCGATTAAAGAATCTGAGCGCTTTAACGGCATTCCTCGTGTAGAAACGCCAGTTGCAGAACCGATTAAACACGGTGAACGCATTCTAAACGAAGCAATTGAAGAGTCGAAAAAAGGCAACGGTGCAGAGCGTAAAGTAGCTACTGATGATAAACCTAAGAAAGTGCCACTGAAAACAGAGCTCAAACAAGCACTGCTTTCTGGTATTTCTTACGCGGTTCCTCTTATCGTTGCTGGTGGTACTGTTCTTGCGGTTGCTGTTCTTATCGCGCAAATTTTTGACCTGCAAGAGCTCTACGCAACAAAAGATTCTTGGCTATGGATGTATCGCAAACTAGGTGGCGGCCTACTGGGTACATTGATGGTTCCGGTGCTAGCCGCTTACACAGCTTACTCATTAGCCGACAAACCGGCACTGGGTCCTGGTTTTGCCGCGGGTATTGCAGCAAACATCATTGGTTCAGGTTTCCTTGGTGGTGTTGTTGGTGGTTTGATTGCGGGTTACGTGATGCGCTGGGTGAAAGAGCATGTTCGCTTAGGCCCTGCGTTTAACGGCTTCCTTACTTTCTACCTTTATCCGGTGATCGGTACTTTGGTGGCAGGTAGCTTGATGCTATTTGTTATAGGTAAACCTGTAGCGTTCCTAAACCAAGGTCTAACGGACTGGTTGAACGGTATGTCTGGCACCAATGCGCTGTTATTGGGTGCGATTCTTGGTCTGTTTGTATCATTCGACTTAGGTGGTCCGGTAAACAAAGCCGCTTACGCATTCTGTTTAGGTGCAATGGCGAACGGTGTTTATGGCCCATACGCAATCTTTGGTTCAGTAAAAATGGTATCGGCGTTCACCGTAACGGCTTCAACCATGATTGCTCCACGCCTATTCAAAGACTTTGAGATTGAAACCGGTAAATCAACTTGGCTACTTGGCTTAGCGGGTATTACTGAAGGTGCAATCCCAATGGCGATTGAAGATCCAATCCGTGTAATCGGTTCATTCCTACTAGGCTCTGTGGTTACAGGCGCGATGGTTGGTGCGGCAGGTATTGGTCTATCGACTCCGGGCGCAGGTATCTTCTCTATCTTCTTGTTACACGATTCTGGTTTGGGCGCATTCTCTGCTGCGGCAATCTGGTTCGGTGCTGCGATTGTCGGCACAGCAATTTCAACCATTACTCTTCTGATGTGGCGTGGTCACGCTGTAAAAAAGGGTAAGTTTGAAGCAAGTACTGCAACACAGAACTAACTGAATTTTGAGTTAGCTGCTAACTCACTGCGAAATCAATATATAAAAAATAACAAACAACTGGCTGTCCTAAATACCTGTGCTCCTAACGGTTTTATTCTCACAGATTCTGGGCGTGGTTTTCTGCACCCTAAATTTAGTGGCAGCCAATTTTAACCCCTTGAAAAACTTTAATTTAGTCGTATTTGAGCTCGAATTTAAGATTTACTCGAAGCGACACATTTAGGTAAATGATTATGACTACATCACGCGTACATATTACTCCACACATGCACTGGGATCGTGAATGGTATTTCACAACAGAAGAGTCTCGTATTCTTCTAGTGAACAACATGGAAGAAATCATGAACCGTCTGGAGAGCGATCCAGAATACAAATACTACGTTCTAGATGGTCAAACAGCCGTTCTAGAAGATTACTTCGCGATCAAACCAGAGAACACAGAACGCGTAAAAGCATTGGTTGAAGCGGGCAAGCTAATTATTGGCCCTTGGTACTCTCAAACCGACACAATGCAAGTTTCTGGTGAGTCGATTGTACGTAACATGATGTATGGCATTCGCGACTGTATGAAATTTGGCGATGCAATGAAGATCGGTTACCTACCAGATTCATTCAGCATGAGCTCTCAGCTGCCGATGATCTATAACGGTTTCGACATCACGCGTGCAATGTTCTGGCGTGGTTGTTCAGAGCGTCATGGCACCAACAAAACAGAATTCTTATGGCAGTCTAATGACGGCAGTGAAGTGACTGCACAAGTGCTTCCACTGGGTTACGCGATTGGTAAATACCTTCCGCAAGATGAAGAAGGTCTACGTGCTCGTTTAGATAAGTACTTCCCAGTGCTAGAAAAACCATCGGTAACGAAAGATATCCTATTGCCGAACGGCCATGACCAAATGCCGATTCAGAAAGACATCTTTGAAGTAATGGACAAGCTTCGCGAAATCTACCCAGATCGTGAATTTTCAATGAGCCGCTTTGAAGAAGTATTCGAAAAAGTAGAAGCGGCGCGCGACCAACTCGACACAATCAAAGGCGAGTTCAACGACGGTAAATACATGCGTGTTCACCGCACGATCTCTTCTACACGTATGGACATCAAACTGATCCACGCGGAAATCGAAAATAAGATTGTAAACATCTTAGAACCGCTAGCTTCTATCGCTTGGACATTAGGCTTTGAATACCACCACGGTTTAATTGAGAAAATGTGGAAAGAGAGCATGAAGAACCACGCTCACGACTCGATTGGTTGCTGCTGTTCAGACAAGGTTCACGCTGAGATCCTAAACCGCTACATCCTTGCGGATGACATGGCGACCAACCTGATTCATTTCTACAAGCGTAAGATTGTCGACCATATGCCAGATCGCGAAGGTTGCGACAAACTAGCGATGTTTAACCTTTCTCCATACGAGCGTGAAGAAGTGGTCAACACGACGATCACTATCCGTGCACAAGAGTTCTCTATCTTTGATGAAAACGAAAACCCAGTTGAGTACTTCATCCAAGACAAGCGTCAAATTGATCCAGGTAAAGTAGATCGTCAAATCGTTCACTACGGCAACTATGACCCATTCATGGAGTTTGATATCCAGATCAAACGTACTGTGCCGGCAATGGGCTTCACTACGTTACACATCCAAGGTAACGAGAAGGGCGCAGTTAAAGTTGCTGAGCAGAAGGACTACCTATTAGAAAACGAATACTACCGAATCAATGTAAACGACAACGGAACTCTGACTATTTTCGATAAAGAGACAGAGCAAATATTCGACCAAGTGCTTCGTTTAGAAGACGGTTCTGATGACGGCGATGAGTACGATTACTCTCCATCTCGTCAAGAGTGGTTACTGTACTCAGATGAATTCCCAGTCGAAACATCGATTGATCACCAAGGCTTCCAATCGGTAGCGAACATCGCTTTCCGCATGAACGTGCCTGCCAACCTTACAGAGCGTGAAGAACGTACGGGTCAAAACGGATTCGTTGAAGCGCAATGCCAAGTGGTATTGAAGCAAGGTTCTCGCCGCATTGAAGTACGCATGGAACTAGACAACCAAGCCGACGACCACCGTGTACGTGTGCTAGTACCAACGCCATTCGTTTCTGAAACTGTGGTTGCAGATAACCAGTTCGGTTGTATTACTCGACCAACCAATGACCCTGCTATAGCGGTTTGGGAAGAAGAGAAGTGGAAAGAAGCGCCAGTTCCTGTGTATCAGTTAATGAACTTTGCTGCGTTAGAAAACGGTAACGCGGGCATGGCAATCATGTCGAATGGTCTACGTGAATTTGAAGTGATTGCTTCGCAAGGCGACGATAATAGAGATACGTTCGCACTAACGTTATTCCGCGGTATCGGTGTATTGGGTAAAGAAGAGTTATTGCTTCGTCCGGGTCGTCCTTCCGGTATCAAGATCCCGACACCGGACTCACAAGTACGCGGCAAGTTAGTGTGTGAATTCACTCTATGCGGTTTCTCTGGTAATCACATAGACGCGAACATCATGGCGCAAGCACGTGACAATGTCACTCAAATCGAGTGCTACAACAAGATCCCTTACAACGCGATGAAGCTAAACGTAGGTGAGCAGAACCTTCCAATGAGCTTTAGCCTTCTGTCTAAGCAACAAGCAGGTGCGGTGCTAAGCGTACTTAAGAAAGCGGAAGACGAAGATGCGCTGATCATGCGTGTCTACAACCCAGAAGAAACGGGTTCAGTATCGGATTCAATCTCGTTCACTCAAGCGGTTTCAAGCTGGAAAGAGACGAGTATGGACGAGCGCGTTCGTGAAGGTGATGTAGCGACAGAAACCTTTGGTGACTTGTCTTTTGGCGAACTGGCATCTTGCCAAGCGAAAACATTCCAAGTGAAATTCTAATTCAAGGCACTCCGCTCAAGCAATTAGGCGGAGTAGGTGAACGACGATGAAAATTGTTATTGCTCCCGATTCATTTAAAGAATCTCTATCTGCAAAACAAGTTTGTGAAAGTGTTGAAGCAGGGTTTGCTCAGGTTTTTCCTGACGCCGAATACGTTCATTTACCACTAGCTGATGGTGGTGAAGGAACGGTAGACGTGTTGCTAGAGGCGCTCAATGGTAAGAAACAACGGTTACAAACGACGGATCCAATCGGTCGCGAATGTACGGCTTATTGGGCTTCACTTGTACAACAGGTTGATGGCAAAAGCGTAAACACTGCCTTGGTGGAGTTTGCCCAAGCGTCGGGTTTAGATCGATTAATCGTAGAAGAAAGATCACCTCTTACGGCATCGTCTTACGGCACAGGGTTGCTGATGAGAGATGCGCTAGATAAAGGCGTAGAACAAATCATAGTTGGTCTGGGCGGTAGTGCCACCAATGACGCAGGTGCTGGCATCTTACAAGCGTTGGGAGGCAAGTTATTAGACAAGCAAGGCAACGAACTATCTGGTGGCGGCGCCGAGTTAAGCCAGTTAGCAAGCATCGATCTTGATGGACTACACCCGAGATGCAAAGAAGTGACGTTTGTGGTCGCGTGTGATGTGAACAATCCACTGTGTGGTGAAAGCGGAGCCAGTGCCGTGTTTGGTCCGCAGAAGGGAGCATCAAAAGTTCAAGTTGAACAACTTGATACTGCGATCGGACATTTTGCCGATATCGCTCAAGCGCGCACGGGTATTAATCATCGAGACACTGCTGGTTTTGGTGCGGCTGGAGGCACGCCACTGGGGTTAAGTCTTGCATTCAATATCCAAATTAAAGCGGGTATTGAGATGGTATTAGATGCCTTGGGTGCAGATAAGGTTCTTGAAGGTGCTTCACTGGTCGTGACCGGAGAGGGGCAGATGGACAACCAAACCCTACAAGGTAAAACACCTTTCGGCATCGCTCAGCGAGCTCAAAAGTTGAGTATTCCAACCATTGGAATTGCGGGCTCTTTGGGGCAAGACGTTGAAAAACTTTACGGCTCAATGTCTAGCTTATTTGGAACCGTACGTTCACCTCAGTCTTTAGACCAAGTTTTATCAGAAGCGAATCAAAACCTGACTCGCACTGCCCGTAATATCGCCGCCACGCTCAAGCTTGGCAGCCAGATTTTTAATGAGAAGTAATTATGTCTCTATTTAAACTCGATAACGTTATTCAAAATTACGCATGGGGAAGCAAAGACTCCATCAACCAACTTTTTGGTATTGTGAACCCAAACCAAGAACCTCAAGCAGAAATTTGGATGGGTGCTCATCCTAATGGTTGCTCAAAAGTAGGCGATACCGGTGAGCCGCTTTCTCACATGATTGATGAAAATAGAATCGATGTCTTAGGCGGGTACACGGCGGCACGTTTTGGTGAATTACCTTTCCTGTTTAAGGTGTTGGCCGCTGAAACTCCGTTGTCTATTCAGGTTCATCCGAATAAGCGAAAATCTGAATTAGGTTTTGAGCGAGAGAATGCACTTGGCATCCCTTTGAATGCGTCTAATCGTAACTACAAAGATCCAAACCATAAGCCTGAGTTGGTTTATGCGTTGACCTTTTACAAAGCGATGAATGGCTTTCGTCCAATCGACGATATTATTGCCTTGTTCGAAGAAGCGGATATTCCTTCGTTAGCGATTGAGCTTAATGTACTTAAAGCCAATGCCGACAGTGATTCTTTGAAGTCTTTCTTTAGCGCCATTATGTCTCTTGAAGGTGACCGTAAAGCGTCTGCGCTTAATGAGCTTTATGCTGCACATGCGCGACCAGCTAAAACGGTCATGGGACGTGAAGCTCTGCAATACAGCATTGAATTCAAACAGCACTATCCGGGTGATATTGGTTTGTTTGCACCATTGATGCTTAACACAGTTGAACTGGCGCCGGGTGAAGCTATGTTCCTAT
Organism: Vibrio tasmaniensis 1F-187; assembly: GCF_000272405.2. Lineage (GTDB taxonomy): Bacteria > Pseudomonadota > Gammaproteobacteria > Enterobacterales > Vibrionaceae > Vibrio > Vibrio tasmaniensis_A. The sequence goes on along the minus strand of NZ_AJZM02000001.1, from coordinate 10,368 downwards.
TCGCAGAAACCCCACATGCTTATGTTCAAGGTACGGGTTTAGAGATTATGGCAAACTCAGACAATGTGCTTCGTGCCGGTCTCACCCCCAAGTACATAGACGTTCCTGAGCTTATCGATAACACGATCTTTGAGCCGATTAAGCCAGAAGATATTCGCCTTAAGCCTGTATTGAAAGAGGGCAAGATGAGCTATCCGATTCCTGTGGATGACTTTGGCTTTGATATCTTGTCTGCGACTGATGAGAGCAAGTCACAGTATCTACGTAGCGCGGAGATCTTGTTCTGTGTGGAAGGAGAGGCGACCATCACCTCAGAAGGTCGTACAGTTTCTCTTAAGCCCGGAGAATCAGTCTTTGTAAGTAGTAATTCAAGTGTTTACCAATATCAAGGGAATGGCATTTTGGCTCGTGCTTTTAACTAGTGCCCCCGTGCTAGCGATCAGCAAAAGAAATGTCAGAGTGCCACTGTAAAGAGGCACTCAATATTAGATTGATGGTTGTTACCTATCTGTCTTTGACAGTCATGATTATTGACCATACCCGCTACTCTGGCGGGTTTTTTCATTATTAGAATGAGCAGATATAAGCTTGTAGAAACGAAAAACCCTGCGTTCAGAGCAGGGTTTTTATTGAATCAGTACAGAGTGACTGGTTAGGCAATGTGCGTCATTTTATTAAGCACAAAGGTTTCGATACAATCTTCAGTCGCAGCCATGTACTCGGCGATGTGTTGGCTCGCTAAGTGCATCTCGAGATGAGCTTCAGACTCCCAGTTCTCATGAAAAACGAAGTGAGCAGGGTTACTGTTATCTTGGTGCAGATCGTAGTTAATACAGCCGTCTTCAACACGGGTTTTGTCGATCAATTTAATCATCTCTGATTTAACTAACTCAATCTTATCTTCTTTAGAGACGATTGTTGCAATAATAGTCAGTTTGCTCATTTTCAATTCCTTAGGTCTAAACTCAGTAAGTTAAAGTAATATAAGTATAAATTCAGATTGAAGAAAGAGTTCTGGAATCCAATAACTATGGTTCTTGAAGTCCATAATTTAGACTTGAGAGTATTTGGCTAATGGCTAATGGCTAATGGCTAATGGCAAATAGGTTACGCTCATAAAAAAGCCCTCATAGTAATATGAGGGCTTCAAATAAGAGTTAAGCAGTGTCGTTACTGGTGCATTAAGCGGACTATCCTGCCTTAAGTATATTGTTCTATCTTAAGCATACTGTTCCACTGTCATTGCCCAATTTTTTTTCTGTTGCTCAAAATTCATTTTGATTTGTTGGTAACGAACTTTAAGTAGAGAGTGTTCGTACTTCTTCACAACATCTTCTCGTTTGCTTTCAAGTAGCTGCTTTTTGACTTCGTAATACTCGTTCATGTTTGATACTAGAGCATCGAATTCTTGTTGAAGTTTGTCTGCGATTTGTTGCTTGTCGGCACGATGCATGATCTTTTGCTGCGTGCGTTTAAGTAACATTGATGCTTCTGCTTTTTCGATACGAGCTTGAGGGGTTTTCTTAAGCTTGCTTGCCAGTCCCATCAAAGAGGCACTCTTGATCAACCATTTTGTAGGATCGTATTGCCACCAGTAGATGCCGTTGCGGTAATCGTTCTCAAAGATGTGGTGGAAGTTGTGGTAGCCTTCGCCAAAAGTGAGTACTGCTAACACACCGTTATCACGGGCCGTGTTTTTGTCGGTAAAAGGTTGGTTACCCCAGATGTGGGCTAGAGAGTTAATGAAGAATGTTGTGTGGTGGTTAAGTACCAAACGAACCGCACCTACGATTAACAACATGCCAATCACGTCACCGTAAATCACGCCCAATGCAATAGGAACACCGAAGTTCATGATCAACGCCAGAAGAACATAGTGCTTGTGCTGCCACATTACGATCTTATCTTTCTTCAGGTCACGACAGTTTTCATAGTTTTCGTACATTGAGGTACTGTAGTTACGAATCATCCAACCAATGTGCGAGTACCAAAAGCCGCGTTTTGCAGAGTACGGGTCTTTGTCATTGTTATCCACGTGCTTATGATGCACACGGTGATCAGAAGACCAGTGTAACGCGCTGTTTTGCAGGGCAAATGCGCCACCTAATGCAAATAAAAATCTTAGGCTCGAATGCGCTTCAAACGCTTTATGAGACCATAAGCGGTGATAACCCGTTGTGATTGAAAGGTTACAGAACGTAAAACAGATTGCTAGCCATATCCAGTGCTCCATACCATAGCCAAAAAAGTAGCCATAAACGGGAGCCGCAACAACAGCAAGCAGCATACTAAAAGAGAATACAAAAATATTGAGCCAGATTAATGGCGGCTTTTTTGTAGATTGTTTGTCGGCACTATTCATTAGCAAATTTCCATTGAGCTTACATCTGTGCGCTAGAATATCAGCGTACACGTGTAAGTCAATATTGAAAGTGTAAACGTGTATTAGTATGTTTTGCTTAAATATTGTATAAAGGTAGTGTGAAATGTAGTAGCAAGTCATAAATGGAAGTACTAAGGGCTAATAAATGGAAATTAAGGTAGCTGAATATAAAGATTATGAGCGGATTGCCCAATTACACGCGGATAGCTGGAAGCTATATTATCGTGGCATTCTTGCTGATGATTACTTAGAAAATGATGTTTTGGAGGACAGATCTGTTATTTGGCAGACTCGTTTGATTAACCCTCCTTTTAACCAACATGTTTTATTGCTTGAAGAGGGCGGTTTACTGGTTGGTTTCGTCTGCGCGTTTGGTAATCACAACTTTGAGCGTGGCACGTTCATCGATGCGTTACATGTAGATAATGCCTATCGCGGTCGTGGTGTTGGTAAGCGTTTATTGTCTGAATTATCGAAGTGGTTGCAGCAATACTATTCGGATTCAGGTCTGTACCTAGAGGTGATGTCTGAAAATCACCAAGCGATTGCTTTTTATCAAGCGATTGGTGGTAAAGAAGAGCTAGAGCAAGTTTGGAATGCACCATGTGGAAGTCAAGTGAATGAGAAGGTGATTTCTTGGAGCTCTCCCGTTGAACTTGAACAGAAAACAGCAAGCATTGTGTATTCTTAGTCACTTCAAGTTGAATAATGGTTCCTTGCTCAACAGCTGCCTCTTACTGAAGTTGCTTTAAAGCTGAAGAACAAACCAAAAAGCCCCGAGCATTAAATTGTTCGGGGCTTTTTTGATTAGAATAGACGCTTCAATTATTTGGCGTTTAGTCGCACCATGTGATTTTTTTCATAAAACGAAGAGAGATTAACGCTTGTTCTTCAAGTAACGCTTACGACGCTCTTCTTTTTTCTTAATCTGTTGTGCGGCTTTCAGCGCAGCCGCTTCTTCAACTTCGATCAGTTCTTGTGTGATCATTTCTGGTAGCTCTAACGTTACTTTACCTAAAGTACCATTACGCAGTTCGTGAAGTAGGATTTCCGAACATTTGTGAATGTCGATATGACCACCAGCACGAAGTGCGCCACGCTTACGACCAATCGCTTCCATCAATTCGATGTCAGACTCTGGTAGCTCTTCAATTTGGTAGCGTTCTTGCAAAAGGTTAGGGTATTGCTTTGCAAGGTACTCGACTGTGTAGAATGCCACTTCATCGTATTCCATTGCCGTATCTTTTACAGCGCCTGTTGCAGCCAAGCGGAAGCCACTGTGTGGGTTTTCTACTTTAGGCCATAGGATTCCAGGAGTATCTGAAAGGATCACGCCATTTTGTAGATTGATACGTTGTTGACGACGAGTTACCGCAGGTTGGTTACCAGTAACCGCGATCGTACGTCCCGCTAAACAGTTGATGATGGTCGATTTACCCACGTTCGGGATGCCCATGATCATTGTACGAATGTTCTTACCCATCTGTTCACGGTGCGGTGCTAACTTACGCACGAGCTCCATAACGTGGTTAACTTCTTCTTTAGCGCTAGTAGTAATCGCAATCGCTTTAACGCCTTGCTCTTTCTCGAAGTGCTCAATCCAACGCTCAGTAAGCTCAGGATCCGCAAGATCGCGCTTGTTCAACACTTTTACACAAGGCTTATCGCCGCGCAGTGAAGAGATCATTGGGTTTTCACTACTGAACGGGATACGAGCGTCCAGTACTTCGATGATCACATCAACCTGTGGGATAACTTCTTCGATTTCTTTACGGGCTTTATGCATGTGACCCGGAAACCATTGAATAGACATAGAGATAAACCTTGATAAATATATTTGCTGCACATTGTAAGGGTTGGATGATACGTGTAAAGGTATATCTCTCCCGACCTTCAATGAGCTCAGTGAGTTTGCTTGAAGTATAGGCGACTTAGTGATGTTTATTTAACTTAGACTGATCTAATGAAGGTGAAATCCATTACTGTTGTGAAGCATAAAAAGCCGCAATATCTTTCAAGTCTTGATCATTGAGTTTACTCAGTTGTGTTTGCATCATTTCAGCGTAAGCGCCTTGTCTATCACCGTTTTGGTAAGCTTTCATTGTGTTATAGAGGTAAGTTGAATCTTGGCCAGAAAGTTTTGGGTAAGCAGTGTTACTTGTTTCACCCGTGGGGTTATGACAGAAAATGCAACTTGGTGACTTCATTTTACCCAGTTCAGGATCGCCAAAATTAGAGGCATGAAGGCTAGGGGAAAGAGCGAGTAATAGTAAAGTGAAGGGTCGGTAAGTCATGCTTTTTCTCCGGTAAAAACATAACAATAAAGCTTACCCTAAGGGGAAGCTCAAGTCCGAATTGCTTTAGATGCTTTATGCTTTAGATATTTTAGAAGCTAATAGTGTTGACAGTTACAACTGACTTCGGTCTGTTAGGCGAGTAGAGGGCTTAAGAAGTGATGTTTTGTGAGTTCAAAAATTCTATTCGTACCTTAGAGGGCAGAATGTAATTAAGTCACTGATGATAGGATTTAAACCTAGTTGTTCAGTCTAACTGTGATTTTATGACGGAGGGGGGGATAATAGAAGCTCACATCTTCAAGGGCCTAAATTATAATACGATCTGTTGTAAAAATAACTGCAATCCAGTGTCTCTATATTTGTGACTCAAATATTAACTACATGCCTGGTTGTATAATAGTCTCTAAACTATTGATAAAATTTGCTTTTCTTATTGCTTCTTTTCGGTTGGTTACGTTTATTTTTTTATATATATTATATACATGTGTTTTCACTGTACTTTCTGAAATAAATAGTTCACTTGATATCTCTAAATTTGTATCTCCTCTGATAACTCGTTTAAATATTTGAGCTTCTCTTTTTGTAAGGGTAGATAATATTACCTGTGACTTGAATGTTTGGGAGCGCGCATTGGATAAAATATGTGACATTAACTTCCTCGGTAACCATAGGTCGTCATCGCAGACCGTTTTCAAGCAACGTGTAAGGTGCTCTACAGGAGCATCTTGATAGATTATGCCCTTTATATTAAACATGTTGAATAGTTGCATTACGGTAATACTCTGTCCGGTAATATCAGAGGGAACGTCATAGATTACCCATTTGTTGGACTCTACTTTTGATAAGGTGATGTAGACATCTTTGATGTCAGCTAAGAGTAAGTAACTAATGAGAATGACATCGAACGTCTTGCGATGATTCGAACGTTCAATGCCTGAAATACATTCACGACTAAAACAAAAGTCACTGTATTTCTCTATTTCTCGTTGAATAAACTGGTTATTTATACCGTTGTCGCCAATTAGGAGCATGTGCTTTAAATTATTTTTACTGTTATGCATACTTTACTCCGAAACTGACAAATCGTGTTGTGATTATATGATACTAGGTTTTATATAATTGCGTTGCATATCTCAGGATTTATATAATTACATATTTAAGGCTGCTGTGAAAGGAGAGGTTCTATAGAAATTTGTAATGTATCTTCATATATTCCTCCCGGTTTGTTCTCTGTTTCCCCAATTACAAAACTCAAAGGAATAGGTTGACCGAGCGTAGCCGAAATACGCTGAATTTTTGCATCAAGTTGACCGAGGTTTACTCTATCGTTATCTAGGGAAAGTTCGTATGGAATATCCCATTTTGTCTCATCAGATTCATGACGTAGCATCCCTTGATGGGATGATTCCAATACGATGGTATACGCTGTATTACTTTGCACCCATAGGTTCGGTGCAGAACGAATAATCTTGTTTGAATATAATGTTCCTAGATCAAGGTCATAATGCTGTTGAGTTAACCCATAAAAGTGAACTTTTGCAGCTGGTGGCACGGTAACGGATACTGGGAGTGAGCTAGGGCTGATCTCTATTTGTTGGTTGTCTGAGGTATAAGAGGGCGACACTTCTAAAACCCCCCGGTAGGTTCCTGACGCTAGCCACTGTTTGCTTGGGAAACGCATTTGTATGGTTGTCGAAGGTTGACTGTCGGTTAATGATAAATGCCACTGATTCGCGATTGGTACACCCATTTGTCCACTCCACTCGAAGTTGAGTTTGTCTTGGTTTACCCCTTTTAACGTCCGACTGGTATCGTTAAGTTGTAAAACCAAACTCAATTTGCAGGCTTCGCCAATTATATTCGCATCGATCCTATAAGTATTAATTGTTGCGTAAGTACCTGTGTTGAAAACGTCGTATTGCGACTGGGATGAGACGGGTTGAATCGTCAATGCACTAGCTTCACATGCTAATACAGAGGATACAGAATTTATGGCGATGAGGAACCATCCTCCCCACCGAAGTTGTTTAATCCACATACACATCTCCTAGTCTGATCAAGTTGTCACTGCGCTCGCTGAGAGTAATGACGGCTGACTCTTGTCCTTTAGTGTCAAGAATCAGTTGATATTTCCCTGGCTTTAACCCAGATATCGCAAATATGCCGTTCCGATTGGTAAAGAAGTCAATCGGTAACTGTTTAGCTTCACCAAGGTAATGTGCTACACCAGCGACAAGTGAAATTGGATTGTTACTTTGACGGTCGTATAGCTTACCAATCACGGTTAAGACAGCATCGGAACCAATTTGTAGTTGGAAGCCCCGCTTGTAATCAGGTTTAACCCAAAAAGCACCATCCCCCAAATCATATCCCGGTGGTAAGTTATCGACCTCATAACCGATGACTTGGCTATTGTAAGCAACAAGATCAGGAACCATGGCACTGGCATCTCCGTTAAGGTAAACACGTGCGTACTCTCCGTCTTTTGTTGGGTCCAATGCCACGTCATTCTCTGCGAGGCTTTCATGCTTGCTGACAATAGCAAATGCTTCTCGGACTGGTCTGCCGATCGTTACCGATGAACCTGCAAACGCAAGTGCACTGCTGATGGTTACGTCGGTACTGTGGTTTCTTGTGTCACCACTAATGTCGTCAAGTCGAGAGGCATGGGTCGCACTCAATTCGTAACGGTTTGCCGTATAGTTAATACCAGCGTCCATATCGGAGTCCGTTTCTTCATTCGTAATGACACTCGCAAACCCCGATATCCCTCCGGTGTTACCTATATTATTCTGATAGCTGTAATCTAAGGCGGCTTCTCTTAGCTCTGTACTGTAACGACCGACGACACGAGTTTGTCGGCTAAGAGGCCAACTTATGGTGAGCGTAGTGCTGATGTCATCGTCTTTACTGGCGTGATCTTGATAGCTAACACGGGCACTCCAAGTCGCGTGAGTATCAAACAATCCGTCCGATAAACTCGGGCTAATTAGCCAATAGTCGTTCTCTTTGTCTATTCCTGAACGGTAATTGACTGTCATGGCGGCACGTAAAGATCGACTTAGATAAATCGAACCGAATGCAGAAGCATAATGAGTGGTTAAGTTGATGTCTTTATCGGAGGCGTCAAACCCAGCAACACCAGTAAAATTGTTGCTCAGATACTCATAACTAACACTCAGTTGTGGAGCCAGTGTATTCTTACTGGAAAATTCCGCATCGAATGCAAATTTGTAAGCATCGCCGTTTCCTAATACAGGATGTTCGCTACGTGAAGCATTGAGTTCAGTGACTCCCCATCTAGAAGCGATGAGTGCGGTAGTACCATATTGGTATAAATCTTCACGGGTTTGAAAGTTGGTACCTAACGTTAACCAAGGGTTAATCCCAACATCAACATAACCATGGAAAATACGCTCATCGGTTAGGTATTCTAATTGTCCATTTTGGAGTTCAGAGGGTGCTCCATACATAATGCTATATTCAAACTCACCGCTATTGAGTAAGTCGTTACCCGTCGCAATAGAAAACTCGATACGCTCTTCGTTTCCAGAACGATCGGTAATGACGAGTACAATATCGTTACTACCTTGCGCAAGAGGTATATCACTCAGGTTGTAGCTACCAGCGCCTAAAGTTAGTCGTTGGACTGCAATCCCATCTATATAGACATCGACATTCGAGGCTCTTTGAAGTGTGAATGATTGATTGGCTCGTGGTCGTGCATTTCTGGTTGGAATCAGTGTGAAATCTCGAGTTAAGCCAATACCAAGTATATCGGTACTGTCCTGAAAAGATTGGCCACTGTTGTACATATCGCCGAGCACAAGTCGTGTACCTTGCTGTGCAAAGTCAATATTAAGACGAGTTCCTTCTCTCACATATTGTGACTTTTTCGATGAACCATTTTCTAAATAGGATTCATATTCAAAATTGAAAAACCCAATGTTAAGTGCAGAGTCGAATTGACTGCGATAAAGATCTTGCCTTGACGATTTTTGATCGACATATTGGCTCTCATTGGTGGAAAGGGCGACGTTAACGTATCCGCTTAACAGACTTGGCTCAGCATAGTTATAAAAATCATCTGCGCCGTTCATCGAGAGTTGTTGGGTTAAGCTAAATTCTGGCGGAACCGTCACGATACATTCCAACGAAGAAAAGTCGAAATTTAGTCCCAGCCCTACGCTCATAAAGTGGTGCTGCGACAGCATCTCATCGTCTGTCGTGTCATGGAGCTTACCAATACCTTCTTGAGTGACGACAGACGAAAGGAGAGACAGCGTACTTTCCTTTGGCAAAAGAATTTCGTTGTTTGCGGTAATGATAATATCCGCTTCACCAAGAATGGTGTCACTTATCCTTAGTAAAGAGGTAAGTTGAATGTCGCGTCCTGTCGGGTTCAATACCATATCCTGGCCCCAAGTTACAGGGCTTAAGGCGGCACAATAAAACAGTACTAATCCCAAGACATAGAAAACTTGACACATCTTGTGAGAGGTTTCAGTTTTCATATCCATGATAAGTGCCTACTGGTAAGTAATTTAAAGAAGAAGGCAAAGTAATAGTCGAGCGTGGTGGAATAAACTGTTCACCTAAAGCCTCATGTACCTTTTGGTTCTGAGATTCGAGCCCCTTAAAATGAAGTAACGATGTATAGGTAAATCGCGACCCTGAATTAGTGAGTGTTAGTTTTCCTTGTTCATCTATATGTAAGTTCACGTCAGGCTCTAGCGAGGATGAGTGAATGTGCAACAACGCATTGTAGTGAACTTGCAAATTGATACCGGTTGTTAAACTGGTAGGACTGTCCATTTTTTCGTTGTTTTGACCAATATTTACGGTACTGAAACGAACAAAGTAACTTTGGGAAGTTTCGAGTTGGCGGTTTCCCAACCATTGTATACGGAATACTTGACGTTCACCGGGTGCCAACATAGCGGCAGGTGGAAACACAAACATTACCTCACTCGATAGATCTGATGTTTGGAACGTACCATCAGGTAAGAATTTCAAACGACGAACGTTAGCTTCAAGTGGGAGATCCCGCGTTGAGTTGTTAGTCACAACCAGTTGCGATGTTGCCCTGTGATCGGTATTGAGTTCAATGACGGTTGGAAACAGTGTTATGCCAAGCGCTTGTGCACACAGAAAACAAGAAATGAACCCACCAAAAATATAACGTCTCATTGCTACTGATCCTGCTCGATTTCAATCGATAGCGTCTCTACATTGTAATTTTCAAGTGGCTGCATTTCGAAAAAACGAGTGGAATAGGGAAGAACTAAAGTTCCTGGAATACGTTTGGCGATTTCTACGCCTTTTAAATAGGTTGATTTTTTGCCGTCAGAAATTTTCCATGTCGTATTGGTTAACCGACCATAACTATTACCGCTGTTCAGTACTTCAAGGACCCATTTGTTATTCTTGTTATTTGGTTCGATACTTTTAATTTCTAGTTGAGAGGCAGTGTTCTGAGGTCGCACGTTGATAAGCGTATTAAACTGAAGTAACAGACTCACTTGCCCTTGGTTGCTACTTGCTCTTTGAACTTTCACTTGCTTAACAGCAATACGAAAAGCTTTTGACTCTGTAATGGACGGATCGCCTAAATATCGGACCATAATAGATTGCGAACGTCCAGGCTCTATAATTGCAGTTACTGGAGGCTTTGTTGCGTAATTAAAT